>NZ_JAWRHZ010000037.1:0-36994 GCF_040308045.1 Proteiniborus sp. | reverse complement strand
GATAACAGTAAAGCTAATATGCTCTTTGCTTGTTTTTTCATGTAATCCTCCCCTTATAGTTAGAATCATAATATTTAGCAATCGTTTACATTTCAACTCCGATTATATCGACAAAAACATATAAAAACAATTATCAATATCTGTCACTTTTGTCTAATATTCAGTACTCATATAAGGACAAGAGAAGATTATTGTATGTAGATTAATTATTTAAAAGCCCTTTATTCTAGAATCATTAGACATAGAAGATTATAATATGATAAAATACTCTAAGATGTTTTAAATCTTGTAATCTAAGCTTTTTATATATTTTATATTTGAAAGGGTATGATTATCATTAGTAAAAATAGTTTTTTCAAGACAAAATTTGATTATGAAGAAGATGATTATGATAGATTAAAGAATATAAGCAGAAATAAGAATAAATATAAATGCTTCACCAACAAGGCAACTATGAAAAAAACAGAGTTTGATTATGAAGAAGATCCTTATGAGCCTGAAAAAAGCTAATCTGCTTCTATAAGTAATTCTCCTTATGATATATACTAATTTTTTCATGTATTTTGCTCTAATTGAAGCTGTCTGCTGAACCAGTCATCATTGGCCAAAATGTCAGCTGGAGAACCTGCTGCACAGATTTGCCCATCTTCCAATAGGACAATGGTGTCACAATCAAGCATAGACGTCATACGGTGAGAAATGGAAAGCACTGTTCGTCCACATTTTGCCTTTTGTAATACTGTAACAATCTGTGCCTCAGTAACTGAGTCCAGATTCGCTGTCACCTCGTCCAACAGCAAGATAGAAGGATTTGCTACAATTGCTCTGGCTATGGCCAATAGTTGCTTCTGTCCCTGAGAAAAATCTCCGTTCGGGCTAACCTCTGTGTCATAGCCCTTTTCCATGTTCATCACATAGTCATGCAAACCAACAAATTTCATGACATCTTCCACCTGACTTTGACTGATGCTTTCGTCGCCAAGGCTTATTTGCTGAGCCACTGTACCGCGAATAAAAGAAAACTGCTGCTCTACATAACCAAATAACCTGCGTTTTTCACTGTTTGGAATTTCATATACGTCTATATCGCCAAGCAATATTCTACCACTAGTCGGCTGTAATAGACCCATTATCAATCGGAACAAGGTAGTTTTGCCAACACCTGTACGACCCACAAAGGTAACGCTAGTTCCATTCTTGATATTTAGGTTCAGATTTTCTAGTATTGGCTGACCTGCTTCATAAGAAAATGATACATGTTCAAAGTTTAGTCCTGCATCCTGATTTTCTCCCAAAATCTCTTCTGCTGTAATATCGCTTTGCTTTTGAGGCTCCTCTGGCTCTAGATAGCAATCATTGATTCGACGAACCCCAGAAATACCTTTTTGTACATTCTGTAGTTCCATTCCCAAAGTCTCGATAGGGCTGAACAGATTAGAAATAAGATCGATTGAAGCCGCCACCATACCTAGAGAAATACCCAAAAAGTTAAGTTGACTAGACGACAGAAGCACAATAAGAGAAATCACCAATGCACGAGTCACTTGAATAATTGGCGAATAACAGGAATCGTAGAAATTGACACGTTCAATTGTATGAAAATTATCCTCTAACCGCTTAAGATAAAGCTTCTCCATATATGTTTCCTTGCTAAAGGATTTAATCATGTGCACGTTTTTTAGACTCTCTGAAATATGGGCATTCACCCTTCCAAGTTGCTCTAGGTTTTTGACCTGTGCTGCTAGCATACGCTTTTGAAAAGCACGAGTTACAGTATATATCAAAGGGACCAGACACAGCGCCACTATTCCCAACTTTGCAGAAAACATCCATATTGAAATAACAATACCTATGATTTTAAAACAGTCGATGACCATGCTGATAATTCCATCGGCGAATAAGGAATTGACGTTTTCCACATCATTGGTAAACCGAGATGTTACAGCACCGGGTGTATTGGCCGAAAAATAGTTGGTACTGATACGCTCAAGCTTGTAAGTCAATTCCTTTCTCAAATTATTTACTATTTTCTGTCCGAATACGGTTAATAAACCGCCCTTGAAAAAGTCAAAAATGCCAATTAGAATCAGTACACCCAAATAAGTCAGTGCTAATTTCAGTAAACCCTCTGTATTTCTTGGAACCAGATTGTTATCAATGATGCTTTTGAGTAGCTGTGGTGGAATCAAGCTAAGCAGTACTACAGCAATAATGACAAACACTAGTGCTAATGACATTACAATATGTTGCCTAAATACCTGCATAATGGTCTTTGTTGTAAGACTACGCTTCATGGTCATTCCCTCCTTCCATCTGCAGACGATAAATTGAGGCGTACAGCTCTGATGAAGACAGCAAAGTTTTATGTGTCCCGTATTCTGCTTTCCTATCACTGTGAATAACAATAGCACTGTCGGTCCTTGGAAATACAGACAAACGGTGAGAAATCAGCAAAATTATACAATCTGAATAATGTCTACGAAGGTTTTCAATAATTGCTTCCTCTGTTTTCATATCCACTGCTGAAAATGGGTCATCCAAAATTATCAATGGACTATGACGGTAGAGTGCACGAGCCAACCCAATACGAGCTTGCTGACCACCTGACAAACGTACTCCGCTACTACCAACCATAGTATGGATACCTTCCGGCATAGACTTGAGATCCTCATCAAAGCATACATCATGCAAAACGTCCGAAATATCTCCGCCCTCACCCAAGGTAATATTGTTATAGATAGTATCTGAAAGAAGCTGTGGTAGATGACCAAGATAGGACACCCGACGACTAATCTCTTTTTCACTGTATTCCCTCAGTTCCACTCCATCTAGTTTTATGCTGCCAAGATATGAATACAATCCCTGCAATGCTACACCTAATGATGATTTACCACAGGCTACTGGACCTGTAATACCAACTAAATCACCTGGTTTGGCAGAGAAGCTGATGTTCTGTACAACAAGTTCCTCCTCCTCAGGATAGTGGAAGCTGAAGTCTTTCACTATCAGCATCCCATCACCATTACTTCCACGATCATAGGTGCTTTTTTGCTGATAATCTGTAAGATACGGCTTGATACGCTGCCATGAAACTGTCGCCTTTTGAAAAGAGTTAAACAATTTTGCAGCTTTACTTGCTTTTGTAGTGAGTGCAGCAAAAATTGTTATATAGGTTGAAAACATACCTACTGTCCACACTTTTGCAATTACATTTTTACCTCCATAAAACAAGACCACTACAATACCAAGTAATGCAATTACATTATAAATCGGCTGCATGGAGTTTTCCAAAATACTTGCTTTCACTGATTTTGTTTCCAGCTCGTCAAGCTCATGAAAATACTCCTGACGATTTTTCCCTTCCAGTCCATTAACCCTTAATAGAACTGTATGTTCAATGTTGTCATATGTCAGGTCCGCAACATGGCTGCTTTGACTACGTGCAGCCTTAGAATATCTGACAATGACTTTTTTTAAGTACTCTGCCAGACACATTGCCACAGGTACAAAAATACAGGCTGCAATGGTAATTTTCCAGTCATAAACCAACATAGAAATTAAATATGACAGCATCAACACACCAGTATCAAACACCTCTGTTGTAACTTTTCGCATGCCCTCTACGCAAATGTCTACATCTGATATCGCCTTAGTCATCAAGTCACCAGTACGTTCTTGGGATAGCTCGATAATATCTTTATTCATAATATTGTTATAAATCATCATACGCATAGTAGCACTAGTACGGTTAGCAAACAACCTTACATAGTAACGCTTGAAAAAACGCATAATTTGGATAAAAACGATAACAGCTACAAACAAACCAGCCTGAAGCAATACTTCACGGAACTGGGTCTGTGACACAATAGTATCAATAAGCTTTCCTTGTAAAATAGGACCAAAAGACATACATCCGTTAAAAAGTATACCAAAAAAGAAGACTGCTGCAATCACTTTCCATTGTCTTTTCCAGTAACTGCTCATCTTCTCCGGATGATCAATTGGGCTAAGCTTCAAATTTGCCATGACAGTTTGCCTCCAATTCAATCAAATTTTTAAAGTCCGCACGGCGTTCATTTTTACTCTTCCAATAGATACGATCCAATACTGTCAGAAAAATCTCTCTTTCCTCACCGGTAACATCTTGCAACAGCCATTCATAAAAGAACGACTCCACCAATACTTTGGAATTTTTCACAGTATTGGCTTGTTCTGTAGCAAAAAGTTGTTTTCCCCTACCATCATTGGGGTCTGGCTTACGTTCTATAAAGCCCTTTTTCTCCAAATTGGCAGCCCGTCGAGCTACTGCAGACTTGTCAAGACCAAACTTTTCCCTCAGTCCCTCCTGGCTAATACCAGGGTTATGACGAATGCAGTGGATAAATTCATATTCTGATAGACCAAGCCCTGTGTCTTTCAAGACCTTGCTAGTAAACCTCAGGGCTTCTCTGGCTATTTTTGTGATTTTTCTCTGTGTACTATCCATAGTCTTCCTCCCAAAAACAAATAGTTGCACTATCAACTAATTTTAGATGATACTACAACTACTTTATATTGTCAACCATTATTAATTAAGTAAAAAAACACTTCTCACTCAATTCTAAAAAAACCTATGGTCTCCCATAGGTTAAACAATTTTTATCCAGTTTATATATAATAATATTAATAATATTTATCATGTATATAGAATACGTCAACTTTCCAATCAAATTATACAACTTAACAATTCATCTATATCAACCATATGAAAAAAGTCTGCAGCTCCAATTTTGTCAAGCCTAGTTCTTATATCATCTTCTTTGTAAGGGCATCCAATTAAGGAATGGGAAACAGTTTCGATATCACCTTTACTAAAGAAATCACCGTATATTTTACACTGTTCGATATAACCATTATCAACATTAAGTTTAAATTCTACCTTACCACCTTTAAATCTTTTACTTTTAGTTATATTGAATTTCGGTGACTTTCCGTAATTCCACTCCCAAGTTCTAAATTTATTATCTGCAATTTCATTTACTCTTAAAACATCTTCCTGGGTTAATTTGTAAGTTCCTTCAACATTTTTAAGTAAGTAGCCTATCATCAAATCTCTAAACTCTAATGTATCAATTTTCTTATCTAGGTTGTCAACTACGTTTGTAACTCTTTCATGTACGGATTTTATGCCCTTTGAAACAATTTTATCATCAGATACAGTTATTGATTTGACTAGCTCGTCCAAATCTGTATTAAATAAAATTGAACCGTGATGCAATATACATTCATTATTGCTATATTGTGCATTACCTGAAATTTTCTTTCCATTAATTGTGATATCATTTCTTCCATTTAATTCTGCATCTACTCTCAACTCAGACAATGCTGCAATAACTGGAGCTGTATAAGTATTAAAATCAATGTCACGAGAGGACTTATTCTTAACAATAAAACTAAATTGCCAACCATTGGGATCAGTATATATAGTCCCCCCTCCACTAATGCGTCTAACAACATGGATATTTTTTTCTTTTACATAGTCTTGGTTAATTTCTTCTATTGTATTTTGATGTTTTCCTATCATCAGCGTAGGTTCAGTTCTCCAGAACATAAAGTACTCATCACTTAAATCCAACTCATTTATTAAATAATACTCAAGTGCAAAGTTGAAAAAAGGGTCTAAAGAATTGTTTTCTACATATATCATATGGGTTATTTACTCCTAACCTTTGCAATTGCTTCTAGTGCATTATATGAGCTTCTTACTAGTGGAGAACTTGCTACAAATTTTATTCCTTTTTTTTCACCTATTTTTTTATATTCATCAAATTTTTCTGGAACAACATACTCTTTTACTTCAATATGCTTTGATGATGGTCTTAAATACTGTCCTATTGTAAAAATATCGCAATCTATCTTAACTAGATCATCCATTAGTTTTAAAACCTCTTCTTTCTCTTCTCCTAAACCTAACATAATTCCTGTTTTAGTTATTATATCAGGAGACTTTTCCTTTACATACTTTAAAACATCAAGTGACCTATTGTAATCTGCTTCTGGTCGAACTGCAGAATAAAGAGATGGAACGGTTTCGACATTATGATTAATAACATCTGGTTTTGCATCAATAACAATATCAATACTCTCCTTTATTCCCTTCAAATCAGGTATCAAAACTTCTACAGTAGAATTAGGTAAAGCTTCCTTGATGGCACGGATGGTTTCTGCAAAATGTAAAGCGCCACCATCTTCTAAATCATCTCTAGTTACTGATGTTACAACTATATGCTTTAGCCCTAACTTTTTTGATGCTTTTGCAACGTTTTCTGGCTCTTTAGGATCTAAAGGAAAAATCTTTCCTTTTGTAACATCACAAAATCTACAATGTCTTGTGCAGTTTGGTCCCATAATCATAAATGTAGCTGTGTTTTTCTTAAAACATTCTCCCATGTTTGGACAACTAGCTTCTTTACATACAGTGTTTAGTGATAAATCTCTTAGCATTATGTTCATTTCTCTAATAGCTTCTTTAGCTTCCTTATCATACACTTTTTTTAACCATTCTGGTTTTCTCATATGCATATTCATCACCTTATCCTTATATAATTTATTTTCTTACTTAGACCAGTGCAAACAATCCGACACATTACCCTCCCTTGCTTTTTATGTACCTACATAATAAGAATATATCACTGGTTAGTTAACTTATCAATTATGTTTTTTATATCATAAAAAAACCTATGGTCTCCCATAGGTTAATCCTACTTTTATTGCTTTTGCTGGACATCTTTCTTGAATGTTTTTGGTTTTGTCTTCTGTTTCTTCAGTAACTTTATTGTCTATTACTATAGCTTTGTTTCCTTCTATCTTAAAATGCTCTGGAACTAGTTTTTCACATAAGCCACATCCTATACAGAACTTTGATTTTACTATTATTGTTCCTTCTTCAATCTCTTCTTCTTCCATAGGTAGTTCCTCTTTTTTCACTAGCTTTGATATTATATATCCCATTATAATTATTGATATAGTTGTAAGAATCCATCTTGTAGCCATGAACCTTGGACTTAGAAACTTAGCTTCATTTGCAAGCATTGGAACCTTTATTACTGCCCAGGCACTTAATATGACAACTATATTTGATACACTGGCCCCCTTTTTGAGTAGTGTCTTACATATAGGAAATGCTGCATATATTGGTCCTGCAGATATACTACCTAATAATAAAGATATAAGCGAGCCCTTAAAGCCTGATTTGTCTCCTAAGTGGTTCATAATAACTTTCTTAGGCACCCATGCCTCTAATAGAGATGTTAGTAAAAATACTACTGGCATAATCATAAGCATTTCTTTTATATAATATCCACTATTCTTTACAGATAACACTGCCTTTTCAGTTTTAGTTAAAAATAATATTAAGTATATTGCTCCTACAAATACTAAAAATTTGTTTTTCTTTAATTTTTCTACTATCACAGTATTACCCCCATTACCATTGATATGAGTAATGCAAATACAAAGCTTAGACCGTTCCTTGCAAATGCAAACTTGCTTCCAAATTCTTGTTTTTCTAGGTTGAATGTAACAAATCCAACCATAGTCAAAGTAGTTAAAAATGCTACTGCAGGAACTATGCTAGCTCCCATATCTACTATTGAACCCACTAATGGAAATGCTATAAATGCAGGAATCAGAGTAATGCTACCTAAGAAAGCAGATAGTATAGTGGCAAGAAAAGTATTGGAACTACCTAGGTACTCTTTAATAACCTCAGGTGGTATAAATGTAAGAATGAGGCCAATTAAAAATAATATACCTATTATTTGTCCTATCATGTTTCCCATCATCTTTTTAGACATTTTCATTGCATTTAATGTTTTTTTCTTGTCTTTGATCATAGATACTACAAACCATATTCCTGTAACTAGCCATAAGCCTTTTGTAAAGATATCCATAGTCCATCTCCTTCAAAATATATTTCTTCTCTATTATAATTTCTAGTGATATAATAAAAAGTAACTATAGTTACTTTTTGGAGGTTATTTATGAATATTAATAATTACAAGGATCTTTTGACTCAAATCCATCTATTTAGTATGTTTTCCCCTGATGAAATGGTTAAATTTTTTGAGTCTAATAAGTATAAAATCAAAAGCTATAATAAAAATTCAATAATTTATTTGCAAAATGAAAGATGCAGTACAGTTGATGTTATATTGGAGGGAAGTGTAGCTGTACAAAAAATCGATGAAAATGGCGATGTTTTAACTATAACTACTCTATCCACTGGAGATATTATGGGAGGCAATTTAGTCTTTTCACAAAATAACCAGTATCCTATGACTATAATAGCTACAGCTAACTGTAAGGTAATACATATAAAGAAAGTTCTGATAATCGAACTTTGTCAAAGAAACAAGGAATTTTTAGTTGAATTTTTTCAATGTCTTTCAGATAAAACCTTGATACTTACTGATAAAATTAAGTTTATTTCTATAAAAAGTATTCGAGATAAAATATATGAATTTCTAAATTATGAACATTATATTCAACAAAGTACTACTATTAAATTAAATATTTCAAAAAAAGAATTGGCTGAAAAACTAGGAATACAAAGACCTTCTTTTTTCAGGGAACTAAGTAAAATGAAAAAAGAAGGTCTAATTGATTATGATTCTAAGACTATTACTATTTTATATCGTAGCTAGCTGCTCTTATAAGCAAATAACAAAGATTTATCTTTAGTTCATTGTTTCAAGCATGAGCATCAAGTATCACAATTAAAATTGAAAACTCTACACCAAGCTTTTATAGCAAATTTTTGCATAAATCTTCTATGGATTTTTCTGAAATATATTTTAATGGGATATCAAATACAGTCTTGACTCCCACATGTCCTTCTTTATTTAATCTATATACAGCCCTTGCATAAGCAGCTAATATACTAGATGTAAATTCAGAGTTGCTATCTAGCTTTAAAGAAAACTCTGCTATGTGATTATGAATATTATTTTTTCCTGTATATCCACTTCTAATAACAAAACCACCATGAAACATTTTTGAGTGATTTTTCTTTAATTCTTCTTCTGTAACAAATACTACATAAGTATCATAATCTACAAAGTAATTAGGCATTGATTTAATCGTATTTGCAATTTTATCTTTATCTATTCCTTCTTCAACTGCTACATAACACTTTCGAAAATGCCTGTCCCTAGTAGTTAATTCTAGTGTCTCTCCTCTTCTTATTCTTTTTACTGCTTCTTCCTTAGGAATAGTATACTGAACTGCATTTTTAACCCCTGGTAGCCTCCTTATTGCATCTGAATGTCCTTGGCTAACACCTGGTCCCCAAAAAGTATAAGTTTTGCCATTAGATAAAATGGATTCCAATAAGATCCTATTCATTGAAAAAAGTCCTGGATCCCATCCCACACAAATAGCACTTGTTTTATTACTAGCTTTAGAAGCATCATCCATAATCTCTAAGTATTCTGAAATGTTTCCATGATTATCATAACTATCTACAGTATTATACATACTGGCAAAATAAGGCCCCTGTACTGGAAGATCTGTGGCTGAACCACCACATAATATCATGACATCTATATCATCTACATATTTATGAGACTCACTAGTATTGGCAACTTTAATCTTATCATCTTTTGTATCTATAGTATCAATAGGTCTCCTAGTAAATATAGCTACCAGTTCCATATCAGTATAGCGACTAATAGCTAATTTAACCCCCTTACCTAAATTTCCATACCCTACAATTCCGATTCTGATTTTTTCATTCAAAATATTTCCCCTCCCATGCAATACGAATTATAAAAATATGGCAAAAATTTTATAAAATCAAATCTTTATATACTATTAATTTATATTAATGAAAGGAGAAAAAAAGACTGAAGAATCCTTCAGCCCTAAATCAGTTTTTCTAATATAACAATTTATTTATATTAATTTGTTTAATTGCAGGACATTGATTTTTCTCCTCAGGTTCATAAAACTCTATCAGAACTTTATATCCACTTTTATCATTTCTCAATATTTCACTAATAGTTTCATTGCATGTCCCACAAAGTTTATCTTTAGGTATGCGGTACAAAATATATTCTTCATCTTCTAACTTTACAAGCTTATTCTCATGTTTATTTATTATATATTTCATTGTATTTCCTCCAGTATTTTAATAGTGTTTTGGATTTCAATAATTTATTTTTTATGCTTATTATATTCATAATCATATTAGCTTTAACAAAATATAATTGCTTAGTAAATAAATTTACTTTTATAACATTATAAACTAAAAGAGAAATAAAGTAAACCCCTTTACTTTTAAATTTCTATATGTTAATATTGTAGCTAAGGTAAATATATTTAAGTTGAAGGGTTGGTCTTATGGAAAAACAAATCAAGGTTACTGTAGGCGAAAATTTGAGGAGAATAAGGAAAGACTTAGACTTAAAACAACATGAAATTGCCGGAGAAGATATTACTAGAAACCTAATCAGTCTTATTGAAAATGATAAAGCAATATTATATGATACTGCTGCTAACATTATCGCTAAAAATATAAATAGAATCATGAATGAAAGAAACTCAAATATTTTCATTAAGCCTGAAGACCTACTTAACCCTGAAAGATATGATGCTAGAAAAAAGGCAAATACATATATTGAGATGTTAGAGAATAGCTTGGCAAAAAAAGAATTAAATGTTGAGTTAGAAGAACTTAATGAAATAGAAGCTTTTTTAAACCACTGGGATATAGTAGATAAAAAAGTAAGAATATACGAATTATTAGGAGATATCTTTTACGTTTCTAATAACCTAAGTAAAGAATATTATTATTATTTCAAAGCCTTAGAAGCTTCTTATGATCATCCAAATATGAAAACTCGTTATAAACTTGCTTTGAAGCTGGTATATAATTGTATTGTTACTGGAAAAAATGAAGAAGCAATTAATTTATGTAACTATATGCTATTGAGTCAAAAAGATATGCCAGATAGAGTCGTAGGTATTTTCTACTATAATAGTGCACTAGCACATAAGAATTTAGGAGAAATTAGAAAATGCTTTGAAATATTAAATACTGCAAAAAAGCACTTTAATATGAGTATTAATGATAATAATAAAGATATGAAAAATGTATTAATGCTAGAAGGTGTATGCTACTTTAGAATTGGAAATTACACTGATTCACTTAAAAGTTACATTGAAATACTGAATTTATTAAATGAAAATAATAGTACTGATGAAATCTGTGTAGCCTACATAAATATAATCCAGATTTATATTAAGAAAAATGATAAAGAAAATATCCTAAAATATTTTGATAAAGTCTTGATTAGTCTGCCATATATAAATGAAAATTCCTTTTATCTTCCTGAGATATATTATGAAGTATCTAATATATATTCATATTTAGAAAATTATGATGATAGTGAAAAATATTTAAGTGCAGCTATAGCTTTATCAAAAAAAAGTGGAAAGCAAAATCTTTATAAGAAATTTATGTCCGGATTACTAGAGCTGTATATTAAGGCGAACTGGATAAATAAATTAAATAATTTAATGAATTCAATTGAAAATGATTTTGCTGATATGAAGTTAAGCGAAGAGTTTATCTTGATACTTAAATTACTTCTTTATTATATAAAGCAAAACAACTATAAAGTAGCAGAAACTTTAATTCAAAATCTAATACAAAAAGAAAAGGAGGTATAAATGATGAAAAAGAAAATATTTATGTTATTATCAATCCTAACAATTCTCAGTAGTTTTAGTAGTATTGCAATTGCAGGAGAAATAAACCCACCACCTATAAGAGAAGAATCTATCAAAATTATTAAACAAATATAGTTCAATAACTTTTCACAGAATAACCCATGAAGGAATAACTTAATATTTTAGACGATACTTGTTCATTACATTCTAATAAAAGACAAGCTTCCTCCGTAGTAGGCCTTAGAAAATTAAGGCTTACTTTTTTTGTGTAAAATAATTTGGTTTATTTTAAATCTTCTATATTGTTTGTTTTTATGATACAATACAACGAGGATTGCTATTTTAGATAAAGGAAGGTAGTTAGATGATTAATGTAACAGATTTAAGCTTACAATTTGGAGGACGCAAGCTCTTTTCAGATGTAAATATAAAGTTCACTCCTGGTAACTGCTATGGAGTTATTGGCGCTAATGGTGCTGGGAAAAGTACTTTTTTAAAAATTTTATCAGGTGAAATAGAATCAACTACTGGAGAAGTAAGTATAGCTCCAGGTGTACGTATGTCTGTACTAAAGCAAGACCATTTCCAATATGATGAACATCAAGTATTAGAAACAGTCATAATGGGAAATGCAAGATTATATGAAATAATGAAAGAAAAAGAATCTCTATATGCAAAACCAGATTTTACAGATGAAGATGGGATAAAAGCTTCTGAGCTTGAGTGTGAATTTGCAGAACTAGATGGTTGGGAAGCAGAATCTGAAGCTTCTTCTCTACTTCAAGGTCTAGGTATAAGCACAGAAATGCATGATAAAAAGGTAAAGGATCTTTCAGGAAATGATAAGATTAAAGTTCTCCTTGCTCAAGCGTTGTTTGGTAAGCCTGGAATTCTAATATTAGATGAGCCTACTAACCATTTAGATATTAAAGCTATATCATGGCTTGAAGAATTTTTAATTGAGTTTGAGGGCACTGTCATAGTAGTATCTCACGACAGATACTTCTTAAATAAAGTATGTACTCATATGGCTGATATAGACTTTGGAAAAATAAAACTATATATGGGAAACTATGATTTCTGGTATGAATCTAGCCAATTAGCACTACAGATGATGAAAGATCAAAACAAGAAAAAGGAAGAAAAGATTAAGGAACTTCAAGAGTTTATTGCTAGATTTAGCGCAAACGCTTCTAAATCAAAACAGGCAACTTCTCGTAAAAAACTACTTGAAAAAATATCTTTAGACGATATACAGCCTTCTAATAGAAGGTATCCATATGTTGGATTTAAACCTGAAAGAGAAGTAGGTAACAACATTTTAACTGTTGAAGGATTATCTAAAACTATTGACGGTATGAAGGTATTAGATAATGTTAGTTTTACAGTAGCTAAGGATGATAAAATAGCTTTTGTAGGAGACAATGAAATAGCTAATACTACATTATTTAAGATACTAATGGGAGATATGAAGCCTGATAGCGGAGAGTATAAGTGGGGTGTTACTATTACCACAGCTTATTTCCCTAAGGATAGCTCTGAATTCTTCAATGATATAGAATTAAATCTTGTAGATTGGATGCGTCAATTTTCTGAGGAAAAATCCGAAAGCTATCTAAGAGGATTTTTAGGCAGAATGCTATTCTCAGGTGAAGAAGCTCTGAAAAAAGCTAAGGTGCTTTCTGGAGGCGAAAGGGTAAGATGTATGCTTGCGAAGATGATGCTAAGCACTGCAAATGTATTGCTTTTAGACCAGCCTACAAACCATTTGGACCTAGAATCTATCACAGCATTAAATAATGGTTTAAAAGACTATAAGAGCAATATCTTATTTACTTCCCATGACCATCAATTTATCCAAACCATTGCTAATAGAATTATTGAAATTACTCCTTCAGGATTAATTGATAAGAATATGACTTATGATGAGTACCTTGAAACCAAAGGACAATAGATTAAGTAGCTAATATATAAGGGATATGCTAGTTTTGCATATCCCTTATATAAATCAATTTAATTTCATACTCTAGCTTGTTTGCCCAAATAGCCTTGATAATAATCCATTGCTATGTTTTTCTTCAATTTTGTGTATTTCATCTATTTCAATATGCTGCTCTAGACACATGGTAGCTATTTTATCCCTCAACTCACAGGGGAACTGTGCCGCTGTTCCACAACTTGAACTTACTTGTCTAGGCACTGGCATTAGTTTTACATCTATTCCTTTTTCTTTGAATGTCTTTTCAAATGTAAGTGCATGATTAGTAGTATGAAATGTAACTATACAATAATAATTCTCCACATCTTCACCTATTTTCTTAAATTAAGAATAAATTCATCCTCTTTTTCTTCTACATTTACTGTATATCCATGACTAGTGGCAAATCTTTTAATGTTTTCAACTGCTACTTGTGCATCAACAAGAACTTCTATGGTTTCATAGCCACTATCTATGGCATTTTTAGTTAATATGACTGGTTCAGGACAAGATCTTCCTCTTGCATCAACTATATTAGCCATTTACCTGACCCCCTTCTTTTTGAACGAAATTCTTTTTATTCTTATTTGCTGTTGCCACAACTGATGCTGCAATAGCTATGATTGCTACAATACCAATTATAACCGCAATTTTTCCATTTGGTGTAACTCCTGCTGGACTAGAAGCTAATCCAAAGTTATGAGCAAAAGCTGCACCTACTATTAGTCCTAGTATGGTTACTGCTGCATCTGTGTCTCCTTCACCTGCTAGTATTGTCTGTCTTAATGGACAACCTCCAAGAAGTACTGCGGTTATTCCTACTAAAACCATACCTAAGAAGTTCCATAAATGATCAGCATGTGCAATTGGCTGGTCTGCAAAGCCAATTTTAAATGCAGCTGGATTAAATACTAAGTTTCCTATTAGTGCAAATACAAATACACCTATTATTCCCCATAGAAAGTGAAAGTCTTTTATTAAAAATGCATCTCTAAATCCACCTGCTGTACAAAGTCTAGTTCTTTGAAGCATTAATCCTACTATAAGCCCTGCAGCTAATGATAGCAAAATAGGTGCTGTTTTGGATCCTGGTCCTTCTGTACTAAAAAATATAAATGCAGGTGCTACTACTAAAAGTATCAATAATACTACTGCTATTGCGGGCATTATGTAACCTGATGCCTCAGGTTGTTTTGTACTTCTGCCTAGTGTAAAGCCCTTCTTTAAAAACTGTATACCAATTAAGATACCTACTATATAGCCTGCTAAACCTAATAATGCATTTAAATCTCCATTTGCAAGTCTTAGAATCATTCTAAGTGGACAACCTAAGAATACTAAGGCTCCTATCATCATGAAAAATCCTAGTACAAAACGTATGATTGGTGAAGAGCCACCTCTTGCTTTAAATTCTCCTTTGGCCTTTGCAAATATAAATGCACCAAGTATAAATCCAATTATTTCAGGCCTTATATATTGTACTACTGCTGCCCTGTGAAGACCTAAGGCTCCTGCAATGTCTCTATAAAAGCATGCAACACATATTCCCATATTTACTGGGTTGCCAAACTTTACAAGTAGTGCTGCCAATATGCCCAAAACTGCTCCTGAGCCTATTATCTTCCATTTTGCATTCCTCATGTTATCACTCCATTCATGTTTATTTTCTACCATATATAATTATATTAGGCTTGTCACTTAATTAACAATTGAGTTTATCTATATTGCAATCTTGTTCAATAGATTTTCTAAATACCTATATATAAAAGCAAAAAATATCCTATTGTTTATTCACTATTTACAAGTCAATTCATATTATGTAATATGAGTTCTTTTATTTTATATACATACTTTGGAGGGATAACCTGTATGAATGACAATATCCAAGAAAAGATTTACGAAGGCATAAAAAAATATAGAGTTGCTAGATTTCTTCGTAATGGGAGAAATCTTGAGGAAGGTATTGATTGTCTAGGCTTTATACAACTTTTTTATAAAGATTTCGGAGTAGATATTCCTGGTGACGATGGTAAACCTATAGAAAAAGAATGGTATAGGACTGACCCTGAAAGGTATGTTCGGGGAATTAAAAGCTTAGGTTGCAGAGATGTCAGTATAGATGAACTCAAACCTCTTGATTTGGCTTATTTTGTAATTAGTCACGATGTAATTACTCATGCAGGAATCATGATAAGTAATAGAGAATTTGTCCATATGTCTCCTAAGAGTGGATTACTTATTAGTAAGCTTGAACGTCACTGGAGAAGAAGATTTAGAGGAGCAATAAGGGTTATAGAATAAATAGTACTACTATTGCAGTCATACTTAGAGAAGCAAATATAACTGTTCCTATAAAATTTATAAAGTGCTTTCAGGATGACATATAAGTTGTCATCCTGAGCTTTAGGAAAGAATCTCTAAATTTTTAGTAAACTCATAGGTTGCTATCCCCACAGCGATGGATAGATTTAAAGAATCTATTTCATTGCTATGGGGAATTATTACGCTTGTGCCTATGTCTTTAAATTCGTCTCCAAGTCCACTTCCTTCATTTCCAAAAACTAAGGAAAAATGCTTATTTAAGTCTGTATGAATTTCAGGTAAACTCTTTTTTGCATTAAGCATAAATGTATATATGTCATTTTTATATGTATTACTATAACTGTTAAAGTCATCAAAATACTGAAATGAAAGCTTAAATACTGCCCCCATAGATGCTCTTATTGCCTTAGGATCAAATATATCTACACCAGGTCTTATAATAGCCAAATCTTTTATTCCAAAACCTAAGACAGTTCTTATAATGGTCCCTAGATTACCCATGTCGCTAGGATTTACTAGTACAATATGATTTCTATTATTATCTAGCTTTTGCTTATATTTCTTAAATACTCCTACTGCATAGTTGTTTTCTTTTTTTGATATTCTGTTTATAGCTTTATCATTTATTTGAACTTGAATGTTATGCCTATTACATAAGTCTATTATTTTTTTTACACCTTCATTTTCCTTGCCAGAAGAGCTCAATAAAACCATTAGTACTTCTTCTCTTTTATTATTAATCAATTCCAATGTTGGAAATACACCTAGTGAATATGAATACTCAAAATCCTTCTTATATGATTTTAATTGAACGTCCATCAAATTTACCTCCGCTATTTTCTTTGTATAATCATGATTTAAGTCTTAATACTATTATACTATTTTTTTCATTTGAATATATGATTTTTTGATATTCTTCTTTTTTCTATTGTGCTATAATACTCATATGTTAAAGGAGGTTTTTTTATGGATAACATTTATTTTCTTTCTATTCCTATTAAAGAAATCTTTGGTTATTTTATTATTTATTCCTTTTTGGGATGGCTTTCAGAAGTAGGTTTTGCATATTGGAAAGAGAAAAGGTTCGTTAATCGTGGATTTTTGGCTGGTCCTTATTGCCCTATTTATGGATTTGGTGTTCTATTAGTTCTTTTATTCTTGATACCAGTTAGTAATAATATTATCTTTTTATTTTTTGGTGCATTATTTGTTACTTCTGTTCTAGAATATATAACTGGATATTTGCTAGAAAAAATATTTCATGCAAAATGGTGGGACTATAGTAACGAGCCATATAACTTAAGTGGTTATGTTTGTTTAAGTTTCTCTGTTATTTGGGGAGTTGTAGCTTCAATTGTTGTTCTATTTATTCACCCATTTATTAAAGGTCTAATACACTCTATTCCAACTTCTATTGTATACACTTTGACTTCTTTCATATTTATTGGGATGACAATAGACCTTATCACTACAGTATCTGGTATATTAAAGCTAAACCAATTGCTTAGAGATTTGACAGAAAAGCTAGAAAATATTGATAAGGCTGCCATAAAAGAAAAATTGATTCAAGAAAAAAGGGAAATGGTAACTAATGTAGGAGGAGTATTGAACGAAAAAAGAGAAGATATACATGAGATACTAACTGAAGCTAAAAATAAAATTAAAGAGTTTAAGGTAGAATATGAAGAATTACTTCAAAAACGAAGTTTTTCACATAGAAGAATTATAAAAGCTTTTCCTCACTTAAAAATAGACAGATTTAAACGTGCTCTTAATGAGCTAAAAAAAGAAATTAATAAATAAACAAAATATCATGTCATACGAGATTTATACCTGTCAAGTGGTATAATAAAAGTAATGACTATTTAAGGGGTGGATTGCCATAAAAAGAAGAAGGAATTATCTACATTTGCTGCCTATTATAATTATATCTATATTTTTGTTTAGATTTATTACTGTCCCTGGCTCTTTAGCTCCATACACTAAGCTTTTTCGACCGTTTATATGGGCTTTTGCTATTGCTTATATTTTAAATCCTTTACTCTGCTATGTCGAAAGTAAGTTTAAACTGAAAAGGATATGGAGCATATTAATAGTCTATATATTTCTTTTGCTTTTTGTAACACTTATTATTACAATCTTAGCTCCTAAGATAGTAATAGGCTTAAGAAACTTATTTAAAGAAATTCCAAACTATATTAAGATTACAGAAGAATATTTCAACACACATACTTTAAACTTTGGTATTCTAGACAGATTTGGAGTAACTGACTATCTCTATGAAAATCTTGCAAATATTATTGATCAAATAACTGCTACTTTAAATCCTTTGTTAAACAAAACTATAGTTCAGCTTATTGATATTACTTCAGCGATTACCTCAAGTCTTATGAATTTTCTTATGGGACTTGTGATATCAATTTATATGTTGTATGACAAAGAATTATTTAAAAAGCAAACAAAAGCTTTAATGTATTCTTTGTTTCCACAGGAGAAAGCAGAAAATATCATTAGTATAGGAAGGGAATCAAATGAAGTATTCTCAAGTTATTTGATTGGGAAAATAATTGATTCAACTATTATAGGTATATTGTGTTTTATAGGTTTGGCAATGCTAAGAACACCTTATGCTCTAGTTTTAAGTACTATAGTAGGAGTAACTAATATGATACCTTACTTTGGACCATTTATAGGTATGATACCTGCTACTGTGATTACTCTATTCTATAGTCCAATAAAAGCCTTATGGGTACTTATATTTATATTCTTGCTTCAACAATTTGATGGTTTATACTTAGGGCCAAAAATATTGGGGATGCATGTAGGCCTAAGCCCATTTTGGATAATAACTGCTGTGTTATTTGGTGGTGGACTAGCTGGGGTAATGGGAATGCTTCTTGCTGTCCCTATTGCTGCAGTTATTAAAACAATGCTTCAAAAATATATAGATGCGAAGCTAACAGCTAAAAATATAAAACTTTAAATAATACAAAAAAACAACCTAAATGAGATGAGGAATCTCTGTTATATAAAAGCTACTAAATTGACTAATTTAGTAGCTTTTATGTTCTAATCTTTTATGTGCAATTTCAACGCCTAATATGCATATATATATCCATATAAAACCAGCGCTATATCCTGCTATTATATCTGTTGGCCAATGTACACCCAGATATATTCTACTAAAGCCTGTAAGCCCAATGAAAACTATAGTAATTAGCCAGATAAATATCTTTTTTGAGTCTAACTTTTTGTTTCTCAAATATAGATATGCTACCATTCCATAGAAACAAAGTGTTATCATAGCATGCCCACTAGGAAAACTAAACCCTTTCTGTTGCACTAAGAAATATTCATAGGGTCTATGTCTTCCAAAAAAAGCTTTTAACGCCTCATTTAAACCATAGCCACCTAATAATGATATTAATATAGCATAAAGTTCTATTAAATGCCTACGCTTCACTAAAAACCAAATCAAAAATGGTCCTATTATAAAGTAAAATTTTGCAGAGCCTAAAAAACTAACTACTACCATAAAGTTCTTTATTGCTGGATTAATATTTTTATGAATTGAGGATATTATATTTTGGTCAAAATATATTCCTCCATCTGCTGAAGATATCTTTATGGCAAGAAATATGAATAATATTAATAGCACTGAGGAAATCATGGCGCCTAATATAATAGGTTTATTTTTCATTGTATAATTAGCCCCCTGTCATTTCTTTTGTTATTGGAAAGGCATATTTCCATTTATCATAGCATATTCATATTTTATTATATAATTAATAAATTTCAAAGTCTTAATTGTATCATAAAAAACCATTTTGTTTAGTACTTTTTCCCTAGTTGTTACAATTGAAATAGATTATCAATATTTTATCCACGTTATCCACATTATCCACAATCGTAGGTGGATAACTTATGTAAACATATATAGTCACATAATAAAAAGCAATACTTGGTGGTGCTTTACATAATAATTGGTTTTCCACAGCCTTAAAAGTTATCCACATAAATTATTCACACTTTATTTATTGCAGTATATTATGATATTCATTATCGATTGAAATGTTTGTTTAGGAAATAAGTCCTCTTTTATTTAATCTCCATACTCATTAAAGTATCTCATTACACCTATATAAATTCCCCAAGCTATTTTCTGTTGGTATTTAGAATCACTTAATTTCCTTTCTTCTTCAGGATTTGATAGGAATCCACATTCTATTAGCACTGCTGGTGCTTCTGATTCCCTGATTAGATATATTGTATCTCTTGACTGTGGAACTCTTTTATTATTTTTATCTAGTACATTCCGTAATTCTTCTTGAATTAATAATGCTAAATTCTTGCTTTTCTCACATCCCTCTTTGTAAAATGTCTGAGCCCCATAATATTGGGTTTGTGGAAAACTATTTAGATGTATAGATAACAGTATATCAGCCTGACTATTATTAACTTCTAATCTTCTATTTCTAAGGTCTTCGTTCTTTTTTTCTCTAAGAGTTGACGAGTCATCAGTATATAAACCCTGTCCATCATTTCTTGTAAGTATAACTATTCCGCCATTTTCTTCTATTAAACTTCTAAGCTTTAAGGCTATTTGAAGATTTATCTCATCTTCTTTAATTCCTTGTTTTCCTACTGCTCCTGGGTCAACTCCCCCATGTCCTGCATCAACTGCTATTACTTTATTTGTAATAGGTAGGTACATTGTAGGTACTGAGTGATTCTTTTCCATAATTATAAAAGCTATACCTAGTAATAGTAAAGGTAAAACTAATAATACTTCTTTTCTTATTATTACTAATTTCATAAATCTAACACCCCTTAACATCTTTGCCTTTAAAATATGATAATACTTAATACTATTTTTATGTTAATGAAGATATTACTATTGTGTTAAAGGATATAAAAAAAACGCCAGGCTGGTTTCCCAGTCTGACGCTCTGTATCTTTCGTGAACAAACTTTGTAATTGTAAACATACTTTTGTGTATGTCGACAATTTTCTATCTCTTTGAGAATTGTGATGCTCTTCTTGCTTTTTTAAGACCATATTTCTTTCTTTCTGTCATTCTTGGGTCTCTTGTTAAGAAGCCTGCTTTTTTAAGTATTGGTCTTAGTTCTTGGTCTGCTTTAATTAAAGCTCTTGATATTCCGTGTCTTACTGCTCCTGCTTGACCAGTAAATCCACCACCATTTACAGTAATTAATGCATCATATTTATCTAATGTATCTGTTATAGTAAGAGGCTCTTTAACTAACACTTTTAGTGTATCATAGTCAAAGTACTCTTCTAAATCTCTTTTATTTACAGTTATGTTCCCTGAACCTGGAACTAATCTTACTCTTGCTATTGATTTTTTTCTTCTACCTGTACCGTAGTATTGAACCTTAGCCATTTACAGTATCCTCCCTTCCTGAACTATATTTCATAAACTTCAGGTTTTTGAGCTTCATGTTTATGTTCTGAACCTTTGTATACTTTTAATTTTTTGAACATAGATCTTCCTAAAGAATTTTTAGGTAGCATGCCTTTAACTGCTAAACTAATAATCTTCTCTGGATTCTTTTCCATTAGCTTGCCATAAGAAATTTCTTTAAGTCCACCTGCATACCCTGTATGGTATCTATATGCTTTTTGCTCTAATTTCTTGCCAGTTAATACAACTTTTTCTGCATTGATTACTATTACATAATCTCCTGTATCAACATGTGGTGTAAATATTGGTTTATGTTTTCCTCTTAATATACTTGCGATTTCAGTACTAAGTCTTCCTAGTGTTTTTCCTTCAGCATCAATAATATACCATTTTCTTTCAATTTCATTAGGCTTTGCAATAAAACTTTTCATCTATTTCCCTCCTTGTAAACCGATGAGTTAAACGTATTTATATAAAAATCCGGGGCTAGTGGATTTTTTATGCTAACATACCTTTATATTTTAATACAACCTTCCACGTGTGTCAAGTCATTTTCAATAAATCGGCAATTTATTTATATTTATCTATACTAATAGAATACATTTTCTAGATATAAACCATGTGGTGGTGCAGTATGACCTGCTTTCTTTCTATCTTTTGACGCTATTATTTGTGGTATATCATTTCTACTTATCTTTCCTATACCTATATCTACTAGAGTACCTGCTATAATTCTAACCATATTATATAGAAATCCATTTCCATTAATCTTCAGCTCAATTATCTCATGATTTTTATTTAATGATGCATTATTTATTGTCCTAATAGTATCCTTTACTGAACTTCCTGAAGCCATAAAGGACTTAAAATCATGAGTTCCTATAAAATCAGCTAGAGATTTTTCCATTAAGTCAAAATGAAGCTTTTGTGGTATATGATAAGCATAATTTCTCAGTAATGGGCTTGGTATTCTTCTGTTGAAAAAAATATATCTATATTCTTTACCCTTTGCACTGTATCTTGAATGAAATGCTTCATCAACCTCTTCTGAATGACTTATGACTATATCACCTGGTAAGACACTATTAATAGCATCCTTAATTTTATCTTCAGGTATTCTTGCATTTGTAAAGAAATTTGCTACTTGTCCCCTTGCATGAACTCCTCTATCGGTTCTACCAGAGCCAAATATATCAATATCTTCTTTTGTTATCTTTTTTATGGAGTTTTCTATAGTCTCTTGAATAGTCCTTTGATTAGGCTGCTTTTGCCAGCCAAAATAATTAGTCCCATCATATTCTATTATGAGCTTTATATTCCTCATAATTTTACCCTCTTAAATATATCTATATGTGATTATTATTGCTATAAAAATACCAGTTATACTTAATGCCACCATGTCTGACTTCTCAAACTTTAATTCCTTCATTCTAGTTCTATTTTCTCCACCTCTATAGCATCTTGCTTCCATTGCCATGGCAAGCTCGTCTGCACGCCTAAATGCGCTTACGAAAAGTGGGACTAGTAGTGGGACTAGGCTCTTTGCTCTTTTCATTATGTTTCCACTTTCAAAGTCTGCTCCTCTTGCCATCTGAGCCTTCATAATCTTATCTGTTTCCTCTAATAAGGTTGGTATGAATCTAAGGGCTATGGTCATCATCATGGCTAGCTCATGGGCTGGTACACCTATTTTACTTAAGGGTTTTAGTAGCCTTTCAATTCCGTCAGTTAATGAAATTGGTGAGGTTGTAAGTGTTAAAAGTGATGTACCCATAACTAAGAATATTAGTCTCAATGCCATAAAAGTAGCTTGCCTTAACCCTTCTTTCGTAACATCTAAAGGTCCTATTTCAAAAAGCATCTCACCTTTTGTCATAAACAGATTTATCAAGAAAGTAATTGATATTATCAAAAATAGAGGCTTCAATCCTTTAAGCACATAGCCAAAAGGAACTTTAGATAGCTTTATTGTACCTAGAATAAATGTTACTACTAATATATAAGGATAAAAACTATTAATAAAAAATAAGGCTATTATAAATGCGAATGTTCCTAGTAACTTTACCCTAGGATCTAATCTATGAATAATTGTTTCTCCTGGAAAGTATTGACCTATGGTAATATTCTTAAGCATTTTCACTTCTCCTTAAATATCTTAATATTTCTTCCTTTGCCTCTTCTACGGTAAGTACATCTTCTCTAATATCATGTCCTTTACTCTTAAAGGCTTTCATAAAATATGTTATCTGCGGAGCCCCTAATCCAAGACTTTCAAGCTCAGTAGCTCTCTTAAATACTTCCCTAGGAGTACCCGTCATAGCTACCTTGCTCTTATACATTACAATGATTCTGTTTACCAATTTGGCTATATCTTCCATACTATGAGAAACTAAAATAATAGTCATCTTATTTTTTTGATATAAGTTTTGAATTTGTCCTAATATATCATCTCTTCCCTTAGGATCAAGTCCAGCAGTAGGCTCATCTAGTATTAAAACTTCAGGTTTCATGGCGATTACACCAGCTATAGCGACTCTTCTTTTTTGACCACCACTAAGCTCAAAGGGGGATCTTTCACTAACAGCTTCAAAATCTAGTCCTACAAGCTCCATAGCTTCTCTTACTCTTTTATCTACTTCTTCTTGGGATAATCCTAAATTTTGTGGCCCAAATGCAATATCTTTATATACAGTTTCCTCAAACAGCTGATGCTCTGGATACTGAAATACAAGTCCTACTTTTTGACGTATTTCTTTTAAGCTGGTACCCTTAGAGGTTATATCAGTTCCTCCTACTTCTATCTTGCCAGAGGTAGGCTTTATTAGTCCATTTAGATGTTGAATTAATGTTGACTTACCAGAGCCTGTATGACCTATTAGTCCTACAAACTCACCTTCATGTATCTCTAAGTTTATATTGTCTAAAGCTTTTGCTTCAAAAGGTGTGTTCTGATTATATATAAATGTTAAGTTTTCTATTTTTATTGACATAGTAATCCCACCAATTCATCAACTGTTAATATGTCAGCTGGAAGGTTAATGCCTTCTTTCCTGAGACCATATACTAACTCTGTAACTTGTGGCACATCAAGACCTAGTCTTTTCAATTCTTCTACTTTACTAAAGACTTGCTTTGGTGTACCTTCTAATACTATTTGTCCCTCTTCCATAACTACTATTCTATCTGCATTTACTGCTTCGTCCATATAATGGGTAATGTGGACAATAGTCTTTTTTTCTTCTTTATTTAATTTTTCTATTGTACTCATTACTTCTTTTCTTCCTGAAGGATCTAGCATAGCTGTGGGCTCGTCTAATACTATACAATCAGGGTTCATAGCTAGTATGCCCGCTATTGCTATTCTCTGTTTTTGTCCACCTGATAGTAAATGAGGAGCATGTTTTTTATACTGTCCCATTTCTACAATATCTAATGCTTCATCTACTCTTTTTCTTATTTCTTTAGGCTCTACTCCTTGATTTTCTGGACCAAATGCTACATCCTCTTCAACTATAGTAGCTACTAGCTGATTATCTGGGTTTTGGAATACCATACCTGCTGTTTGTCTTATATCCCATACCTTGTTCGTATCTGTAGTATCCATACCATTTACATAAACTTTTCCTCTTGTAGGTAATAAAAGCGCATTCATTAGCTTAGCAAGGGTGGATTTTCCAGAACCATTGTGTCCAAGGACCACTAGAAACTCACCTTTTTTTATCTCAAGGCTAATATCCTTTAATGCTGCAAATTCTTTATCTTCAGTTGTAGTATATTCATAAGTTACATTTTCTATCTTTATCATTGTATCTGTCATTAATATCCCTCTCTATAACATACATTATGTACCACTTAAGTTTAACACATGTTATTGCTATATTCAACGAAACTCTATTCTTTTCAACAATTCTATATTATATCATACCGCAGATAAAGAATAAATAATCAATTTTCATTATTGTGATAGAAATATAATAGAAATATTAAGCGAACATTTGCAGGATATGACTATAATTCTTAGCGAATGTAAATTAAAAATCCGTTAAGAAATTCGCATGTTTGAACGAAGTGAGTTTGCGAATTTTAGGATTTTTAATTGGAATGAGCTATAGAATTATTCATATCAGATTATGACCTAACCCGATTCATGAAGTGAATCGATGGTAGGTCAAATGCAAAGGGCTTCAAATTTATGTGAGTGTAACGAGCAAATAAATTTGCATAGCCCGACTGCTAACCGAGAGTGTATATTTCTATTATATTTCCTACACCAAAATAAAAGGGACTAAGTTTATAATGCTTCAACTTAATCCCTAAAACACTTATACTAATTCTAATATTACTGTTTCTGCAGCGTCGCCTCTACGTGGTCCAAGTTTTAACATTCTTGTATAACCACCATTTCTATCTGCATATTTTGGTGCTATGTCATCGAATAAATTTTTAACTACTGTTTCATCATACACATATGCCAAGACTTGACGTCTAGCATGTAAATCTCCTCTTTTTGCTAGAGTAATCATTTTTTCCGCCATTCTCTTAGTTTCTTTGGCTCTTGTTTCAGTTGTTTCTATTTTGCCATTTCTAAGTAGGCTTGTAACAAGATTTCTAAGCATTGCTTTTCTGTGATCAGTAGGGCGTCCTAATTTTCTTAGCTTAGCCATCCTTATCCCTCCTTTAAGCTGGTATTACTCATCACTTTTCTTCAAACCTAACCCTAACTCTTCAAGTTTTTGTTGAACTTCTTCAAGGGATTTCTTTCCAAGGTTTCTTACTTTCATCATATCTTCTTCACTCTTCTGTGTTAATTCCTCAACAGTATTAATACCCGCTCTCTTTAAGCAGTTATAAGATCTAACGGAAAGATCTAGTTCTTCAATAGTCATCTCAAGAACTTTTTCCTTCTTATCTTCTTCTTTTTCAACCATTATTTCAACATCATTAACATGTTCTGTTAATGTAATAAATAGGTTTAAATGCTCATTGAGTATTTTAGCACCTAATGAAGTAGCTTCATCAGGTTTTATAGTACCATCTGTCCAAACCTCAAGAGTCAACTTGTCATAATCGGTAATCTGTCCAACCCTTGTGTTTTCAACTTTAAAATTCACTTTTTTAACAGGAGTATAAATAGAGTCTATTGGAATAACACCTATTGGTTGGTTTTCCTTCTTATTTCTCTCTGCAGGGACATAGCCTCTGCCCCTTGTCATTTCCAGCTCCATATATAGTTTTGCATCATCTTCAAGAGTAGCTATGTGTAGATCTTTATTTAATATCTCTACTTCACTACCTGTAACAATATCTCCTGCTGTAATGGTTCCAGAACCCTCAGCTTCTATTTTTAGCATTACAGGTTCATCTGAGTACATTATAGCAGCAATATTCTTTATGTTTAGAATAATCTCTGAAACATCTTCTAATACTCCAGGTATAGTGGAGAATTCATGCAATACACCTTGAATTTTTATAGAAGAAACTGCAGCTCCTGGTAATGACGATAGTAAAATTCTCCTTAAAGAATTACCTAAGGTAGTTCCATATCCTCTTTCTAAAGGTTCAACAACAAATTTTCCATAAGTGTTGTCTTCGTTTATGTCAACAATCTCTATTTTTGGTTTTTCTATTTCTATCATTTAGACTTGACCCTCCTTATAATCTTTATTAGTCTATCTTGAGGGTAACTGATTCTAATAATTATTATTTAGAATATAGCTCTACTATTAATGTTTCTTCTATTGGTAGATCGATATCTTCTCTAGATGGCTCAGAAACAATTTTTCCTGACATGTTTTCAATGTCAATTTGAAGCCATGGCACTACATTCCCTTGGAATCCCTCTTGAAGTTCCTTAAATCTTGGTGATGATTTGCTTCCTTCTTTAACTTCTATAGAATCTCCAACTGAAGTTAAGTATGAAGGGATGTCAACCTTCTTACCATTTACTCTAAAATGACCATGAGTAACAAGTTGTCTTGCTTCAGCTCTTGATGCAGCTAATCCTAGTCTAAATACTACATTGTCTAATCTTGATTCTAATAATTTTAATAGGTTTTCACCTGTAATTCCTACTTTTTTATCTGCTACTTCAAAGTATTTTCTCATTTGGCTTTCGGAAATACCATAGTATCTACGAACTTTTTGTTTTTCTCTTAATTGCATACCATAGTTAGATATTTTTTTCCTGCCTTGTCCGTGTTGCCCAGGAGCATAGTTTCTTCTAGTTACTGGACATTTGTCCGTAAAACATTTATCTCCTTTTAGGTAGAGTTTTTGTCCTTCTCTACGGCAAAGTCTACAAACAGGACCTGTGTATCTTGCCATTCTTGTGCACCTCCTATATCAATTCACTAGACTCTTCTACGTTTTGGTGGTCTACAACCGTTATGTGGTACTGGAGTTGTATCCTTAATCATACTAACTTCAAGTCCAGTTGCTTGTAATGATCTGATCGCAGCTTCTCTACCAGCTCCCGGTCCTTTAACAAATACTTCTACAGTCTTAAGTCCATGCTCCATAGCTTTTTTAGCTGCTTCTTCAGCAGCCATTTGAGCAGCAAATGGAGTTGATTTTCTTGAACCTTTAAAGCCTAATTGTCCGGCACTAGCCCAAGATAGTACATTACCATTAGCATCAGCTAATGTAACTATTGTATTATTGAAAGTTGATCTGATATGTGCTTGACCTCTTTCAATATTTTTACGTTCTCTTCTCTTTACACGTGTTTTTGCACCTTTTTTAGCTACCAATCAAAGTCCCTCCTTTACTATTACTATTTACCTTTTTTACCTGCAAGTTTCTTAGGACCTTTTCTAGTTCTAGCATTATTCTTAGTATTTTGTCCTCTTACTGGAAGACCTCTTCTATGTCTTAATCCTCTATAGCATCCAATTTCTCTTAATCTTTTGATGTTAAGGGATACTTCTCTTCTAAGGTCTCCTTCTACCATATATGTGTCTATTATTGATCTCAATTCATTAACTTCTGATTCTGTTAAATCTCTTACTCTGGTATCTGGATTAACACCGGCTTTAGCTAGTATTTCTTTTGATCTAGCTCTTCCGATTCCAAATATATAGGTTAATCCTACTTCTACCCTTTTATCTCTTGGTAAGTCAACACCGGCAATTCTAGCCATTAAAGTTTACACCTCCTAAAACTGTGCATTCTAGTTAAGTTAATTCTAACTATACTATTTGCTTTGAAATCTGAAACTAAAATTTATTTTAAGCAGCCGCAATGATAAACTTGTATCAACTAAAATATTATACTAAATATTTGACAACATGAATAGAGAATAATTACTATTGTTTTATATTTTATTATTGAATTCTAAAAAAGTAATTCTTCTCTTATTAACCTTGTTTTTGTTTATGTCTTGGGTTTTCGCAAATCACCATAACTTTGCCTTTTCTTTTGATAATTTGACATTTTTCACAAATCTTTTTAACTGATGGTCTTACTTTCACCGTAAACCCTCCTTGCTACTTATTACGCCATGTAATCCTACCTCTTGTTAAATCATAAGGTGATAATTCTATCGTTACCTTATCGCCTGGTAAAATCCTTATGAAGTTCATTCTAAGTTTCCCAGAAATGTGAGCTAGTATTTCATGGCCGTTTTCTAGTTTTACCTTAAACATGGCGTTTGGTAGAGCTTCTGCTACGGTCCCTTCTACCTCAATAACATCATTTTTAGACATTAGGTAATCGAACCTCCCGTTCAATAGGTATTATATCTCTTTATAAAATGGATCTAAAGCTTTTCTGATATATGCGTTATTTATCTTTTGTTGATCCCTTAACTTATCATTAAGGTCTTCTATAATAGTTTTATAAACTATTAAGTGCTTTATCTTCTTTTTCTTTGGACTATCTATTCTTCTATAGTCTCCGTCAGATATCAACACATATTCATCATCTACTATGTCTAATACAACAAATACTTTTCCTTTATCTCTTCCTGCTTTAGATCTAACCACCTGACCTAAATGAATATCACTAGTGGTTTCCATGTAATTCACCTCTTCGATGGATTATAACTTAGTTAAGATTAATGGCTCATCATTTGTAATAACAATTGTATGCTCATAATGTGCAGACTTTTGGCCATCTATCGTAACTACTGTCCAGTTATCACTTAGTACTTTTACATGGTAAGTGCCTACATTGACCATAGGCTCTACAGCTAGAACCATTCCTGCTTTAAGTCGAGGCCCTTTCCCTGGTAGTCCAAAGTTTGGTATTTGGGGCTCTTCATGCATTCTCTGACCGATTCCATGACCAACAAAGTCTCTAACTACCGAAAAACCATTATTTTCTACATATTTCTGTACTGCATGTGAAATATCGGATAATCTATTGCCTACTCTGGCATATTTTAGTCCTTCATAAAAAGACTGTTTAGTCACTTCTATTAGTTCTAAATCTTTGTCAGAAACATTACCAACTGGAAATGTTTTTGCTCCATCCCCATAATAACCATCAACAATAGTACCGATATCTATACTTATAATATCGCCATCTTTTAACTTGTTTAATCCAGGAATTCCATGGACTACTACTTCATTAATAGAAGCACAAATACTTCCTGGAAAATCATTATAGCCTTTAAACGCAGGTAGCGCTCCATGACTCCTGATAAAGTCTTCTGCTGCTTCGTCAAGTTCTTTTGTAGTCACTCCTGGCCTTATCATGTCTTTGAGAAAGGCATGTGTTTCAGCAACAAGCCTTCCTGCTCTAGACATTATTTCTATTTCTCTTTCACTTTTTAAAATTATCATTATTATTCTCTCCCTAATGATATTACTATGTCCTGAAATACTTTATCAATGTTTTGTTTACCATCAATGTTAATTAGTATACCCTTTTTTCCATAGTAATCTATTAGAGGTTGTGTTTGCTCAAGATATACTTCGATTCTTTTTGTTACTGTTTCTACAGTATCATCTTTTCTTTGAATAAGTTCTCCACCGCAAACATCACATTTCCCCTCAACTTTAGAAGGATTGAATTTTATATGATAAGTTGCCCCACAATCTTTACACACTCTTCTGCCTACTGCTCTATCAATAAGCTCTTCTTTGCTAACCTCTATATTTATCACTTTGTCTAACTCATAATTTAAACCATTAAGTTCAACATCTAGAGAGTCAGCTTGCACAACTGTTCTTGGAAAGCCATCTAATAAAAAGCCTTCTACGCAATCTTTTTCTGTCAATCTATCTTTAACAATGGCTACCACTAAATCATCAGGTACTAGTAAACCCTTATCCATATATTCTTTTGCTTTTTTTCCTAGGTCTGTACCTTCTTTAATATTTTTTCTAAATATATCTCCAGTTGATATGTGTGGTATTTTATATTTCTCAACTATGTTAACCGCCTGAGTTCCTTTACCTGCACCAGGTGGCCCTAGTAAAATAAGTCTCAATCACATCATCTCCAAAGAGTGTTATTTGAATCTCTATGCTATTTTAAAAATCCTTTGTAGTGTCTCATCATCATTTGAGCTTCAATTTGCTTCATAGTCTCTAATGCAACACCTATAACTATTAGCAGCCCTGTACCGCCGAAGTGTATATTGAGCTTAATGAAAGCTTCTAATATAACTGGTAGTGTTGCTATGATAGCTAAAGCTATTGCACCTGCAAACGTAACTCTTGAAATAACTCTACTTAAATAATCTGATGTTGGCTTTCCTGGTCTTATTCCTGGTATAAATCCACCATATTGTTTCAAATTGTTTGCATACTCAATAGGATTAAACTGTACTGCTGTGTAGAAGTATGTGAAGAATATAATCAATAAAATGTTTAGTATTGAATATATCCATGCTCCTACAGCACCGTTTAGTGTAAAGTACTTTGTAATAAAAGCAGCAAACTTACCATTAGGATTTAAAAACATTGCCAAGATTTGAGGAAATTGTAGTAATGATGTAGAGAAGATTACAGGAATAACTCCTGCCATTAACACTTTTATAGGTATATGTGTACTTTGTCCTCCATACATTTTTCTGCCTACAACTCTTTTAGCATACTGAACAGGTATCTTTCTAGTACCGTCTTGTATAGCTATAACTCCAACTATAATTACTAGTGCTACAATTAAGAAGCCAATTACTTTAAGTATATTTACTTCTCCAGCTGCAACTAGTCTAAACATATTTATCAATCCGCTAGGAGCTCTTGAAATGATACCTACAAATATTATTAGTGAAATACCATTTCCAATACCTTTTTCAGTAATAAGTTCCCCTAACCACATTAAAAACGCTGTTCCAGCAGTTAATACTAAAACAATTACTGCTACTGGTAGGAATTCTCTACTAATAAGGGCTTTGTTGAAAAATCCTACACTGATACCTATTGCTTGGACCAATGCAAGTATTACTGTACCATATCTAGTGTATTCAGCGATTTTCTTTCTTCCTTCTTCGCCCTCTTTTGCTAGTGCTTCTAAGCTTGGAATAGCAATTGTCAATAACTGTATAATAATTGATGCAGTTACATATGGGTAAATGTTAAGCGCAAAAATTGTAAAATCTTTGAAAGCTCCCCCTGCCATTAAGTTTAGAAAATCTAGCATTCCCCCTGAGCTAGCAGCAAACATGGATTCTATAACTTTTCTGTCTATTCCAGGAACTGGAATACTAGAGCCTAATCTAAACACTACAAGCATGGCTAATGTAAATAAAATTCTCTTTCTCAAATCCGGAATTTTCCATGCATTTCTAAGAGTTGATAGCAATTTAGATCACCTCTACCTTTCCCCCATTAGCCTCAATTTTTTCAGCTGCTGATTTGCTGAATTTGTTGGCCTTAACAGTTAATTTTTTATTTAATTCACCATCACCAAGTATTTTTACTCCATCTTCAAGCTTATTTATTATACCTGATTGAATTAATAGTTCTGGTGTTACTTCTACATTATCTTCAAATATATTTAAATCACCAAGGTTAACGATAGCGTATTTTTTAGCAAATATATTTGTAAAACCTCTTTTAGGAAGTCTTCTATATAGTGGCATTTGTCCACCTTCAAAACCTGGTCTTACGCCGCCGCCAGAACGTGATTTTTGTCCTTTTTGTCCTTTACCGGAAGTTTTACCTTGTCCTGTTGCTGTACCTCTACCTAATCTTTTAGTTTTCTTGCTTCCGCCACCTTGATTTGGTCTTAATTCATGTAGCTTCATGGTTGCACCTCCTCTTACAAAGTTCTACTCAATAACTTCTACTAAATAATTGACTTTTTCTATCATACCTCTAATTTGAGGAGTATCTTCTTTCTCAACTATTTGACCTATTTTTTTAAGTCCTAAGGCTTCAATAGTTTTTCTATGAGCTTCTACTCTTCCTATTGTGCTCTTTATTAGTTTGATTTGAATTTTAGCCAAGGTATTTCCCCCCTAACCTAATAACTCTTCTACAGTTTTTCCTCTAAGTCTTGCAACTTCTTCAGCTCTCTTAAGCTGTTTCAATGCTTCCATAGTTGCATTTACCATGTTTCTAGGATTATTTGAACCTAAGGATTTACCTCTAAGGTCTCTGATACCTGCAAGCTCGATAACAGCACGCACAGGACCTCCAGCTATAACTCCAGTACCTTCTGAAGCTGGTTTAAGTAATACTCTTCCTGCTCCAAACTCTCCAACTGTTTCATGAGGAATTGTTGTACCTACAGTAGGTACTTTTATTAAATTCTTTTTAGCATCTTGGATTGCTTTTCTGATAGCTTCTGGAACTTCAAGTGCTTTAGACATTCCTACACCAACGTGTCCATTTTCATCTCCAACAACTACTAGAGCACTAAATCTGAAGTTTCTACCACCTTTAACAACTTTAGTTACACGATTTATACTAACTACTCTTTCTTTTAAATCTAATTCGCCAGCATCTATACGACCATGTTGCATTATTTTCCCTCCTTCATCTAGAACTTTAATCCGCCTTCTCTTGCACCTTCTGCAAGTTCTTTAACTCTTCCGTGATAAATATATCCACCTCTATCGAATATGACTTCACTAACTCCTTGAGCTAGAGCTCTTTCAGCAACTAATTTACCAACTTCTTTGGCTGCTCCTTTGTTTCCAGTTGTCTCTAGCTTTTCTTTTAAGTCTTTATCGAGTGTAGAAGCAGATACTAAAGTTCTTCCTGCTTTGTCATCGATTATTTGCGCATATATATGATTTAAACTTCTATACACATTTAATCTTGGTCTCTCAGGAGTTCCATTTACAGTCTTTCTTATTCTTAAATGCCTTTTTTGTCTTTTTACATTACTATTTACTTTATTAAGCACCTGTTTTCACTCCTTTCCTACTTACCTGTCTTTCCTTCCTTACGTCTTACTACTTCGCCTTCATATCTTACACCTTTACCTTTATAAGGTTCTGGTCTTCTTAAGTCTCTAATTACTGCAGCATAATTTCCAACTTGTTGTTTGTCAATGCCCTTAACAATTATCTTTGTAGCAGCTGGCACTTCAACTTCAATACCTTCTGGATCTTCCATCTCAACTGGATGAGAAAAGCCTAAAGTAAGTACTAGCTTTTTACCTTGTTTTTGAGCACGATAGCCTGTTCCAACGATTTCAAGGCTCTTAGTGTATCCATTAATAACCCCTTCAATCATGTTAGCTAACAATGATCTAGTTAAACCATGTAAAGATTTATGTCTTTTTTGTTCAGTTGGACGTGATAAATGAATTACATTGTCTTCTATATCAATTTTAATTTCTTTATCAAGTTGTTGTTCTAGTTTTCCTTTTGCGCCTTTAACTACTACATAGTTATTTGTATCAACTTTTACTTCCACACCACTTGGTATAGTTATCGGCTTTAAACCTATTCTTGACATGACTGCACCTCCTGTTCCTTTAAATCAGTCTTTTATCTATTACCAAATGTAGCAGATTACTTCTCCGCCTACGCTTTCTTTTCTTGCTACTTTATCTGTAATAACTCCTTTAGATGTTGAAATAATTGCTATTCCTAGCCCTCCTAGAACCCTAGGTATTTCATCGCCTTTTACATAAACTCTTAAACCAGGCTTAGATATTCTTTTTAATCCAGAAATTATTTTCTCATTATCTTTTCCATATTTAAGTTGTACTCTTAAAATGCCTTGCTTTCCATCTTCTATTACATCAAATCCTCTTATGAATCCTTCTTCTAAAAGGATATTAGCTATTGACTTCTTCATATTTGAAGCTGGGATATCCACAGTCTCATGTTTTGCATTGTTCCCGTTTCTTATTCTTGTAAGCATATCTGCAATTGGATCAGTCATCACCATTCGAGTCTACCTCCTTCCATTTTAACAATCTATTACCAGCTCGCTTTTTTTACTCCAGGAATCTGTCCCTTGTAAGCTAGTTCTCTGAAGCAAATACGGCAAACTCCGAACTTTCTTAAATAGGCATGTGGTCTTCCGCAAATTCTGCATCTATTGTATTCTCTAGAGCTGAATTTTTGCTTTCTGTTTTGTTTTATAATCATTGACTTTTTAGCCACTCTATATCGCCTCCTCCATTACTTTCTAAAGGGCATTCCCATAAGTGCTAAGAACTCTTTTGCTTCCTCATCAGTTTTAGCTGTAGTCACAACAATTATGTCTAGACCTTTTATAGCATCTACTTTATCGTAATCAATTTCAGGGAATATTAACTGTTCCTTAATTCCTAAAGCATAGTTTCCTCTACCATCAAATGATGTTGCAGAAACTCCTCTAAAGTCTCTAACCCTTGGTAACGCAATGTTCATTAGTTTATCAAGAAACTCGAACATTTTTTCTCCTCTTAATGTTACCTTTGAACCAACTGGCATTCCTTCACGAACTTTAAAGTTTGCTACAGATTTTTTTGCTTTAGTTACTATTGGTTTTTGTCCTGATATAATGCCTAGTTCTTCTACAGCTGATTCTAACAATTTTGGGTTATCTCTAGCTGCTCCTAAGCCCATGTTTAAGACAATTTTCTCTAGCTTAGGTACTTCCATTATATTTTCATATTTAAATTTCTCCATTAATGCTGGAACGACTTCATTTATATATTTTTCTTTAAGGCGTGTTGCCATTTTGTGAACCTCCTTTCAACTGTAGCTTAACTATAAAACTTCACCGCATTTTCGGCAGACTCTTACTTTTTCACCATTCTCTAAAAATTTATGTCCGACTCTAACACCTGTTTTATCCTTATTACAATATAGCATTACGTTTGACACGTGTATTGGTCCTTCTTGATGAATTATTCCGCCTTGTTGTAATTGCTGATTTGGTTTCTTATGCTTAGTAAGCATATTTATACCTTCTACAATAACTCTATTATCTTTTGGAATAGCAGCAAGTACTTTTCCTTTTTTACCTTTATCTTTACCTGAAATAACTACTACTGTGTCACCTTTTTTAACATGCATTACCTACACCTCCTCTTATAATACTTCAGGTGCTAATGATATTATCTTCATATAGTTACCATCTCTTAGCTCTCTTGTAACTGGTCCGAAAATACGAGTACCTATTGGTGATTTATCATCTTTTATTATTACAGCTGCATTCTCATCAAATTTAATGTAGCTTCCGTCTTGTCTTCTAACACCTTTTTTAGATCTAACTATAACAGCTTTTACTATTTCACCTTTTTTAACAACACCACCAGGTGTTGCACTTTTAACAGTAGCTACTACTACATCGCCTATATTAGCATACTTTCTACGTGTTCCACCTAGAACCTTTATGACTAATAATTCTCTAGCTCCAGAATTATCTCCTACTTTTAAACGTGATTCTTGTTGTAACATTTATTACCCTCCTTTCATCGATACCAAGGATTATTTTGCTTTTTCTATTATCTCAACTAGTCTCCATCTTTTTTCTCTGCTCAATGGTCTAGTTTCCATTATCTTAACTTTATCGCCTATGCGGCATTCATTATTTTCATCATGAGCTTTAAATTTTGTAGTCCTTTTAACCATCTTTCCGTATAAAGGATGTGCAACAAATGTTTCTATTGCAACTACAATTGTTTTATCCATTTTGTCGCTTACAACTTTACCAGTTCTAACTTTTCGGTTTCCTCTTTGCATTAGGCTAGCCCTCCTTTCCCTTGCAACTATGCGTTAATCTGTTTTATTTCTCTTTCCCTAATTATTGTTTTAACACGCGCAATATCTTTTCTAACAGATTTAATTCTCATTGGGTTATCAAGCTGTCCTGTAGCTAATTGAAATCTTAGATTAAACAGTTCAGCTTTTAAATCGTTTAGTTTGTTATCAAGTTCTTGAGCAGTCATTTGACGAATTTCATTAGCTTTCATTAGCTTCACCACCCTCTTCAATTACATCTTGTCGAGTGACAAATTTAGTTTTAATAGGTAATTTATGTGCTGCTAGTCTCATAGCTTCTCTAGCAGTATCTTCAGGAATTCCAGCCATTTCGAATAGAATTCTTCCTGGTTTAACTACAGCTACCCAGTATTCTGGTGAACCTTTACCAGAACCCATACGAGTCTCAGCAGGTTTTTGTGTTATAGGTTTATCTGGGAATATTTTTATCCAG
>NZ_JAWRHZ010000036.1:0-99472 GCF_040308045.1 Proteiniborus sp. | reverse complement strand
TGTCTTAATCTCATGTTGGTATTTTATAACTTCTGTATAGTCATCGTAGCTTAATATATCATATTTTTTTAGCTCTTCTACTTGTTTTTTTAATATATTAATTTCCCCCGAAAGATTCATGCATTCATTATATTTTTCTCTAGCTTGTATAGCCTCAAGTAGATTAATCTTACTTTCAATCTCAATTTTCTGTTCACTTAATTCTCTAATTCTATCAGAAAGAGAATTGACTTTCTCCTGGTATTCCTTTACCTCTATTGAAACAGCCAATGCCTTTTTTCTCTCATTTTGCAATTGATCTATTTGTTCAACAACTTTTCCAAGAGGTGAAGATTTAGTTCTTTTTTCTGTTCCTATATGGTTTATCTTCTCGTCAAGCTTTTCTAGTACTTTTTTTATAGAAATATCTTCATCAAGACTTCCACCTAAGTTTATTAGACTATCCTTCACTTCTTTTGCCAAGACATTCTCAGCTTTACTTTTTAGCTGGCCAATCGATATTGTGTTATTGAATACAGTACTGTTTAAGCCCATATGAATAGACATGGGTTGGTAAAGTCTAGTCACATTGTCATACTCAAAAAGGTGACTAATATCCTCACCTGTTTTATCGTCTATTATTTTAACTTCATCATTACCCTTTAAAAAATTTCTTTCTATTCTGTATATATCATCTTCTATCTTATATTTTAGCACGCCACTGTAGTCTGTATAATCCCAGGGTAAGAACCTATCATAATCATCAGAATATATCTTTCTTTTTATATATGGCTTGAAAAAACCAAAAAGCATTCCTTCAATAAATTTGTGAATAGTAGTCTTTCCCGCTTCGTTATCTCCATATATAATATTAAAGCCATTCTCTAGGTTAACAGATTTGTTTTTAAACTTTCCAAAAGAGGTCAATAAAAGCTCTTTGATAATCATCTTTTCACCTTCTCGCTTAGTAATACTTCTAGTCCATAATATAGTGCATTTCTTACTATTTCTTCGTCTAATCCTTTCTTCTCCATTTCTTTTATGAAAAGGCCTATAATATTATTAGAGTTTTCTTGATAAATCTTATCTAAATCATAATCTGGAGTAGTTTTATCAATTATATCTATATAGTAAAATTCGTTTATAAGATATTCTTTTATGTCTTTTACATCAATGTTAATATGGCTGTCCCTTGTGCCTAAAATAATAACTCTATATAAATTCATCATTCTATTTTCTTTATTATCAATAGACTTAATTGAATCTATTATTTCATTATAGCTCATATTATCTTTAATGGTGATTTCCTTAATTATGAATTCTCTTTTAGCAAATGGTTTAAAGCTCATTTTAGTTTCATCACTAGAAATAATACCTTCAATAATTCCATGGCTGCCTGTCTCACCAAAATCAAGAGGTTCAGGGCTGCCACAGTAGGAGATATTATCACTGATAAATTGATGTTTATGAATGTGCCCCAATGCAATATAATTGAACCTACTGTTAATTAAAGAATTTTTATCCATAGGTAGATATTCTGAATCCTTACTTAAAGCATCGCCATGGACAAGAAGAATATTTGTTTTGCTTGTGTCTTCTACCTTAATCCCATCTAATAGACTATCACGCTCTAATTTTTTGTCCCAGCTAAGTCCCCATATTACCACATTTATATCATTCAATTCAATATTTGATATACAATTTGGTTCAAAAATATGAACATTATCTCCCCATTTTATTAATTTATATAAAGACCTTTTCCCAAGAGTATCATGATTTCCTGCTGAAATAACTACTTTTGTATCACTAATTTCTCTAAACTTATTATCTATTCTCTTAACATCTGCTATAGAGCAGTATTCATCTTCAAATAAGTCTCCTGCTATTAAGAGAATTTGTGTCTTTGTCTCTTTGCATCTATCTATTATTCTATTAAAAGTTTCCCACAGTTCAAGCCTTCGTGTATTGGCTTGTTTTTTGTCAAAGCTTGCATTTTTAAACTCCATGCCCAGATGAAGATCTCCTGTGTGAATACATCTTATTTCCATATTTACACCTCCGAAACTGTAAAAACACATGTTTGCTTAGTGTTTTAGTGTTCATCCACTATGCTGTTTTTTACATAGAACATATATTCGATATGAGCTATTAAAATTCCTTTATATTATTAAAATAAATCTTAAAAATCAAGAAAACCAAGGTATCTATCATCTGAATTTATGGTATGACAAATGCTAATATAAAAAGAGCTTCAATATTGAAGCTCTCAAAATCCTGCTGTAACTACAAATTTCTCTCCGGACCAATCATTTGTATAATCAATCTCTAAATAGGATACATCCTTTTCTACTTCTTTATTTATTATAAATTGAAATCCTTCCATCTTATAAATATTATCGTTATCATTAGGCTCATCCTGAACCATTTCGTATATAATGCCTGCTCAAGTCCTTGTTTTAGGCTTAATTCTTAGTTTTTTCCCTTGATCGTTTTTAACTAATTGTTCTTTGGCTAATTCAGTTATTATAAATTCCATATATTTCCCTCATCCCCTCGAATAAAAAATAAATTTAGAATTTATATTAGTATAAACTAAACTGGAAGTATATTGCACTACTATATTGTCCATTGATTATTAATGATACCTACTAGTTTCCAACTATCTTCATATTGCTCAAATACCAAGCGAAGACTTCTCCAATCCATGCCTGCAAAATCTGAGTTAAATCCTGAAAAGTAGTATTCTACTACAATAGCATTCTCATAAACTTCAAACTGATTCTCTAGCATATTTCCACTGCTTAGTACTTCATTGTATCCAATCTTTTCAGCATTTACAAAGTCTTCAGAGTATATGAACTTTTCATAATACTCACTCGGTGTTAATTTAATTTCATCTCCTATGCCGTCATAATGTCCCCATAGGTAAAGTTCTTTATCATTAAAGAAATTCTTTATCTTTTCTTTATTAAATACAGCATCACTCTCTAATGAAACATAAGTATAAGGAGTAAATCTTACACCTTTAACTGGATGAATAAGGTCTGAAATTGTTTCTGCATCTTTAGCACTTATTGCATTAATTAGCTTATCTGCTGTTTCCTCAATTATTTTCTTTGCAATTTCAGGTTTTATGATACCCTCTTCTGTTAGTTCATATGTGTCATCTTCATGTTCGATAGATCCTTCTTCATTACTTTCCTTATCTAAAACCTCATCACCATTTATATCCTTAATAGAAAGTGGACTTTTATTATTTAATTCTTTACCAAATATTTTCTCTTTCAATGCAGGTTGTTCATTTATGAGTTTTATAGCTGTTGGAATTATCACTACTACACATAAAGCTCCTATAACAATTACTTTTCTAATTTTATTGCTTTTCAAGAAATCACATCCCTCAAGTATTATCATCATCCTATACTTTAAGACGATAATAAATATAATTTGTTCCGTTAGGAAAATATTACCTTGTGTTTATCAAGGCTATAATAGAGATTAGTATTATTTCATAGACAAACCATTGGACAAAATTAGAATCAGCTTTATCTTTCATAGCTCAATCAGCTCAAGTATTTCTTAAAGTTTATCAAATAATATACTTGACCTCTTTATTACTAAATAACTCTTCTATCTCTTTAGTAAAGAATTTTTTTATGTCAGCTATAGTTTCTTTTGGATATATGTATTTTCCGTATCCAAATTGTCCATATTTAAATGTACGTTCTTCGTCACTCATTGGAAGTTTATTTTCAGGAAATATTTCATTTATCCTATTTTTAGCTACTGCAGTATAGCGATGAGAAATGACTTCAAAAGTTACTGGAAACTTTAAATCATCTGGAAGCCTATTCTTTAGTTTAACTAATAAATTATGATACTCTTCTTTCCAATTAGGATAAATAAATAACGGTGCAACTAAGAAACCTGTTGGATACCCTGCTTGGGCTACCTTAATACTTGCTTCTATTCTTTTTTCACTAGAAGCTGTAAAGTGTTCATACTGATTTATGATCGATGGAGTGTTGATGCTAAACCTTATTTCTGTGTGACCATTGTGTCCTAAGTTAAGCAATGAATCTACATCATTGTATTTTGTAACAAATCTAAATCTAGCGTCTTTTCTACATCCAAAGAATTCAATAGCTTTCTTTAGAGAATTAGTATAAGGCTCTACTGGTACTGGGTCAGATGTTGCAGATCCCTCAAATATAGTTATATCAGGTAGTCTTTCATCTATATATTTCTGAGCTTGATTCAGAATATCATCTACATTAACATGAACTTTTATAAAAGGTTTGTCTCCTAACCTAGTATTTAAATAGCAATACTCGCATCGTCCCATACACCCTGATACTAAAGGAAGTTGATAATGCGCTGAAGGTTTACATGTCTGAAACTTTAAGCCCTTCTTGATACCAACTATTAGTGTCCTCTTTCCTTCTCTGTATTGAGAAAACAAATCCTCTCCTGGAATGTGCTCCCTATATTTATTTGATGTTAAATTAACTATTTCAATATTATCCTTATCCTTAAATTTTAAATATATCTCCTTACCCATTTCATATTTTAATACATTTTTCTCAAATATAATACGTTTAGGTATGAACATGCTCTTATCTAATAAAAGTCATCACAAGCTAGCTGATTTTATTAGATTCTCACCTCTCTATTTTTTATTAATTAGTATTTGCTGAGACTAATAGAATATGCACTAGTAACTCCAAAATATAGAGATAAAGTAATATTTGATTTTCCTTTTAATTTAGATGGTTATGTTGAGCATATTCTCTAATATCAGATATAAAAAATAATTAAATCAATAGATAAGATATCAGTAAATATGGAAAACGTATATCTTTATAGTAATTATAAGCCAAGTATGAACCTATTTGTCATATGCTTTTCTTATGGCATTCTCTATACTCTGAGTTAGTCCTCTACTTGTCTTAGTTGCTCCGCTTATAGCGTCTACACTAAGTCTTTGCCTGTTTATTATCTCCCTAGGTAATATCATAAAAACCTCGTCGTACCATCCTTTACTTTCTGAATGATCTATTATCTCGATTTCTATAATTTTACCATCAGATATCCTTACCTCTGTAATAATTTTTCCAGCAAAGCCTTTAGCTTCTCCTTCATAAATACCGTCTCTTAAGGGTTTTAAGAGAATATCCTCGGTGCTAGCCTGTATACCTAGTACCTTTGGTGCCCCAAGCAATATGCTGAAAAATACCGAAATCATCAGGGTAATATATGCATATTTTTTTAACTTAGCTTTGCCAAAATTAATACTAGTTCTAATCTCTTTACTAACTTTACAGTTCTCTACGCACTTCAAGCACCTTATACACTCAGGTGATACTGCAGTGCTATCAGAAGAAAACTGTAATCCTACAGAACAAGTGTCTAAACATTTATTGCAGCTTGTACAAACATTACTATGTTTTATATTTAAAATGCTAATGGAACTAAATAGAGATTGGACCGCCCCTAATGGACATAAATATCTACAAAACATTCTAGAAATAAATACCGAAACAACTAGTATCCCAATTAAAACCATAAATCCAATTTTCATCTCTTCCCATGTTGAACCCATATTATGTAGATTTAGTAAAGCTCTCCAAGGCGATAATTCTGCAAATACTGATCCATATCCAAAGATAGAGCTCAGCAAAATTAACAGTAATAAAGGGTACTTTATAAATGACAAACTCATTCTTTTTATTTTCATATCACAATTATTATTAATTTTTAATTTACTACCAATCCATGAAGTGAAGTCCTGGAGTGCTCCTACAGGACAAATCCATCCACAGAAAAACCTTCCACCAATAATTGCCATAACTATTATTGCAATAGTTAATGCTACACTCCTGCTAATCCCCTCAAATACATGGCTACTATCTGTAGCAAAGCTATGAAGAACACTCCAACCTCCGTAAGGATTCATGTCTCCTATACTAAGTATTTTAAAATCAATTTTCCCCTCAATATATAGATTGTAAATAGTTACAATACCTACAAGGCTGGCAAAGATTAATATCTGTACTATAGTTCTTGAATTTTTAATTTTAATTTTCTTCATATCAGAGCATCATCCTATTTCTGTACTTTAGTGATTCTTTGTACATCCTTAATTATATTACTTTCAAAAACTAAATCTGCACTTCCATCTAATGGTATTAAATAAGAGCTTTCAAGTTGTTCTTTAGATAACGGATACTCGCTCTCATTTGTATCTATTACAACAAGTTCATCTTTTTCACTTATTATCATTCCTGAAGTTTCCAACACTTCCCTTAATTTCATTGCCTTCCCTTGTTCTAGCACTTCTTCACTAATGACCTTAATCATCATTTCAGGGAAAACCACAGCATCTGTTGTTGTAGAGAAATGAGTCATTTCTTTGACATTCATTCCTAGCTTAAAAGCAGGTCCTATATTCATAGGTGCATTTTCTCCACCTACTTTTATGTAATATCTATCTCTTACCATACTAATTGTTTCATTTTTTACAAGCCCATCAGAGCCTACCATAGTAAAGAATCCATTATGATCCACATAAGGGAATTTATTTAGTATTCTCCCTATTAAATAAGACTCGTCCTTGCTTCCATAATATTCATAATCATAAGGCTTAATATCTCTTACTAATGTATCAAACATATGAACTGATTGAATATCTTTAGTGGAAATGCTTTCATATAAATCTATTTTACTAACCATTTTAACCCAATAAACGCCCATTTCGTCTGGTATAACAATTCTGACAGGCTTTTCTTCTCTAAGAATCTCTTCTCCATTAAATTCAATACCAAGTATTATATCTCTATTTTGAATAATATCTTTACTAATCATAGTGTAATAATTATCTCTACCAGTAACTCCTATGGCTTCAAAATCATTTATATCTATCTCATTCTCCTCAAGAATATCCTTTAAAAGTGGTCCTGATGCTTGTATATCAATCTTTACACCAGTAGTCCTTTGTAAAATCGTATCTACAGTAACTTGCTCAAACCCCTTTAGTTCTTCAATATTCACTCTTAGGGAGTTTTCTTCAGGCCAGTTGATTGAGAAGCTGTTTTCATCTTTGTCCCACATTTCTTGTGCTATTGAATTGGAAATAGCTTCTTTTCTTACTCCATCTTTGAGATAATTCCAAGTCCCTATAGCAGAATTTACATTGTTCACTACTACTTGGCTTGAAATACTAGCACCAGTTACTTGGATAATATCTGTAGGCTTCTCAGGATCTAAAACTACTAAATTAAGGTATTCAAGTAGTCCTAAATTTTTGAATCTTTCTGTAAACCAATTCTCTTTTATGTGATCAGCATAATCTGGAGTATCTCCTTGCTCTAGAATCTTGATTCCAGCTGTTTGTCCCAGTTCATTGTCTATCACTACAAGGGTTCTTATGGTTCCTACATAGCCAGTACCTGAGGTTATAAAAGCGCCAGGAAGTCCATTAATGCTATAAACCTTTTCAACTGAAGGAAAGTTTTCTTGAATAAATTTATCACTTACTGCTTCTTTCATAAGCTTTATATTTTCTGCTCTAGGTAATATTTCTCTTATCATGGCTTTTTCTTCACGTCCATCATTTGTATACCATAGAGCTCCTCCTATTATAAGACAAAGTACAACTAAAGTAATAAAGTAAATATTATTCCTTTTCATTTATAGCACCCCTAATCAATTATTATCTTAGCTATATTTTGTACCCATTGGGGTTTGTTCACATCACCTGGTTCTATTTGTCCAATAACTAGTCTAAAAGGTAATCCTCTCGCTTCATCATAATCTTTGCCATTCTCATGCCAAGCAATTATTACTGGATATTTTTTACTAGGATCTTGTTCATCAATATAATCTTCCTTCAAAACATCTTCTATTGTAAGTTCTATTTCGTACCCATCAGATGCTATAAATTTTACTGTTGTAGCACTTTCTTTTATTTTTACCTTTTCCAAAAGTCCTTTCATTCTAATTCCCTTAAAAGAGAAGTATTCTGTTGTTCCAAAACTGTTTAGTGAAAAGAAATCATCTTCATAGTAATAATCAGTCATTCTTTTTATTTCATCTAAGGATAATTTTATAGGATTATCTACTCCTGTGCCGCTTAATTCTAAAACCACTTTATCTACTGTATCTTCTTCATCTATGCCTGAGTCTACAATAGAATTAGTTGACTGCTCTGAGTCATTTGGTTCTGTATTATTTTCTTTTTCTGGCTCAGATTTAATATCTAACTGAGATTTCTGCTCATCGTCTTTGTTAGCATCCGCTTTAGATTCAGATTGATCATCAGTTTTATCTTTATCTTCCTCATTTGCTACTTCTTCATTCTCTTCGGTGTCTTTACTAACTTCACTTTCAAACTCTTCTTGCTCTGCTTCGGATACTTCGCCAACTTGTTTCACAGGCTGTTCAACCTGAGAGTCTTCTCCTAGATTCTCATTGCCTACAGAAGGAGTTTCGCTATTACTACAAGCTGTTAAGAGGAATATTAAAAAAATAGATATAATAATTGTTACTTGTTTTTTTCTTGTAAACATATATACCTCCCCTAATAGTATTTAGAGCAAGCAGACGTCAGGCTGCGCAAAAACTGTCACCCTGAGCAAAGAGAATGGGTCTCAAATGGCTCAAAGTACAGATTCTTCACTGAGATCAGAATGACAAAAAGTGAGTTTTTGCGCAAGCAGGCAGGCTACTTGCTCTAAATATTTATATATTTTACTTTATTTCAGAATAAAGCTTATAGATTATTGTTGATGCTTCAGCTCTTAAAGCTAAACCCTTAGGCGTAAAGGTTCCGTCAGGTTTCCCATTGATAATTCCTAAAATTTGCATATTATCAACGGCATCCTTAGCCCAAGCACTGATTTGAGAACTGTCTTTAAACTCTTTGTATACTTCTTTTTCTGGCAATTCTATTTTCATAGTCTTGATAAAATTCGAAGCCATAACTGCCATTTGTTCTCTAGTAATTAAGTCATCTGGTTTAAATTTATCATTTCCAATACCAGATGTTATTCCTTTTTCTGCTGCCCAATTAATATAATCTGTATACCATTTGCCCTTTTCGACATCCTTAAATATGTCTGAACTTGCTGCTTTTAGGTCAACATCTCCAAGTAAGCTTACAAGCAGCTTGACAAATTCTGCTCTTGTTATATTTCTATTCGGACTAAATGTATTTTTGCCTGTTCCATCTACTATACCTCTTGAGTATAAATATTCTATATGACTTTCTGCCCAATGACCTTTAATATCTGTAAACTTACTAGGCTTTCTAAAGATATCGTCTGATAGAGCAGTAGCTACTCCACCGTTACTTCCAGCCCACACAGCATCTTCAGTAACTAATATTGTCCATATTGAATCCAAGCTGCTAGTGTCTGCCCAGTCCAAATTTGCACTATTAAATTTCTTGTTTATTTTTTTAGGCTCTTTACTGAAAAATATTCCTTGTGTACTAGTTCCAAACCAAAGACTTCCCTTATGGTCCACAGTTAATGTTCTTATTTCTGAATTATCCTTTAATTCATTAGGCAATAAATCATGTCCAATATATTTTTCTTTAATTTCTCCATCTGGAGCTATATAATCTACTCTTCCACCAACATTCTCCATGGTAGAATAAGAGCCTGACATGACTACCCAAACTCCACCTTCAGAATCAATAGATAAGTTTCTTACCCATTGATCTGCAAATTTTGTATTTTCTTTGTCTTTATATACCTTTATCTTCCCTTCACTATTTAAATATGCATATCCACCACTATAAACATTTGAATCTGCATCTACAGCATCAGGATAAGCTCCAATCCATACTCCGCCTTTATCATCAACCTTTAAAGTGCTAACAGATTGAGCTGGTAGTCCGTCTTCTTTAGTCCAACTATTCCATTTATTTTCTAAAGGATTATATTTATTTAATCCTAGAGCTGTTCCTAACCAAACCATTCCATTATTATCTACTTCTACAGTCTGTACAAAATCTGATAAAAGCTTGCTTTTTGTGTTTTCTTTAGTGTACTGTGTTAATATTCCGTCTTTAAGATAAGCTACCCCATTTTGATTCTTAGGGTCCATTCCTCCAAGCGTTAACCAAACTCCACCAGTTTTATCTATAGCTATGTCGTTAATGTAGGTTCCAGGTAAAGCTATATCTGATTCCTTGTTGTAAACAGTTATTTTACCAGTGGAATCTATATAAGCTGCCCCGCCGCCATAGGTTCCTATCCAAGCTCCACCTTTGTCATCAAGAGTAATTACTCTAACTCCTGCCATAGGTAATCCATTTTCTTCTCCACTTAAATAAGTAGTAAAGACTTTTTCTGTAGTAGGAGCTGCTCCAGAAGCATTTCCATCAACTACAATTTGTACTACATTTTTCAAACATGCTCCTTGATTCAAGTGAGTAATCATTCTTATTGGTCCACCATCATTACCACTAGTATAGCCATCACTATTAGTATCAGTAACTAATGGTTTACCATCTCCTGCATAAGACAATATGATTTTCTTTCTATCTAATCCATCTGCAATTCCATTTTCCAATGCATCCTTACCGAATACAGATAGAACATCTCTTGAGAATCCATCTGAAGCTACTACCTTTACAGCAGTAAATTCAGCACCAGGTTTAAGACCTGCTTTTTCTGTGATTAATTTCCACAAATCTATACCTTCATGTTGATGCTCACCGATGTAAGTATAAGAATCTCTTATAATAATATCATCCATAGCTTCAAGCTCACGAAGAGTATATTTCTTAGGCTCAACTAAGGCACTTCCTGTTATCTCTAAAGTAGTCTTATCTAAATACTGGCTATATGTTGGACTCATATCATGCTTCCAACTAGTTGTAGCAGAAGCTTTCACAGTGATTTTAGCTACGTCTTTAATCATTTTAGATGAATTAATATCATCTGCAGATTTCTGACCAACTACTAAGCATATTGGTCCCCTTGAATTATTATATGCTTTATCATAGCCAGCTGAATCCTTGCTATCTACAAGAGGCTTACCATCCTCTAAATTAACATTATCTACAGAACTTGAGCCATAGGCTAATATAACTTTTAGATTCGATTCATTAGTTACACTGTTTATATAATCTGCTTTCATTATGTCATCTAATGGTAATGTCAAGCTATATCCATCACTAGATGTAATAACAACTTCACTAGCATTAGATTGTAGACCTACATCAACAGATCTTAAGAAGCTGTATAAATCTATTCCTCTATATCTAGTCTGCTGTTCAGAGGTTTCTTTTTTGATATTATAGTTTCCTGTTACTACTATAGATTGCTTTCCTTCTAAGTCAGAAACTTTAAATGTCTTAGGTGTACTAAGTTTAGTTCCTGGTCCTTCTACAGTAATAGTCTTATCAGCTAATTGGTTATATGGAGATTCTAAATGTGCATATTTGTCAGGTTGTAAATTAATTGTTATAGAAGTAACTCCACTTAAAGATATAGCTGTGTTGTTAGCTTTCTGCTCTTCTGTCTGAGGCAAAATCATCATTAAAGGCCCGCCATCATTTTTAACATTAATCTTTTCGCCTGTACCATCTATATATGAGCTTTCATATCCAGCTGAATTTTTATCAAAGACCATAGGTGTTCCATTTTTAGCAAAAGCAAGTATTGAAGAGCCAGACAATATTTCATCTAAAGTAACTGTAATAGATGAATCGATACCAGTAAAGGTTACTGTTCCTTTATTTCCTGGAATCTCAATTTTTTCTTTTAAGAAATATCCTAAATTAACTCCTTCATATAAGTCTTCATATACTTTGTCACCTTTTTGAACACCATAAAAATCTTTTATTTTAGCTTTTATTCTTTCTTTATTAGAAACAGTAGAGCCATAAATCATATTCTCAATATCTGCAACTTTATAGCTTTGATTTTTTAAGGTGCTTCCATCCATACCTATTACTTTAACTGCTACTTCATTTGATGCAAGAGCTTTATAATCTTTATTAGAATTTCCAATATGGGCACTGTAATTTACTTCGTTACCAACAATTATCTTTTCTAATAATTTTGCTTGTTTTGAACCATTAGCATGAGAATATTCTATTTTACCAGATATAATACGAAGAGGTCCTCCATCATTTCCAAGTCCGCTTTTATATCCATCTAAATCATTATCAATAACATAAGGATAGCCATTGACTCCATATGCTACTAATACAGGATAACCTGTAGACCTTAAATCATCAGCTGGCTTGGAAACATATTTCCCATCATTTAAATCATTAGGATTCTTTTCATAATATCCGAATAATGAAGGATCTGCTATCTGACCAATTGTAAATTTGTCAAAATCTTTATAACCATCGGTTGCAGTAAATTGAACTAAAGTACTGGAATCTTTGCCTTTTGCCATAGTTTCTGGGATTCCAGCTTTCTTTAATAGATTCCAAAGCTTAACTCCTTCATATTCATTTACATACCAATATGTTGAGTTAGAAAGGCTATACTCATCTCTATGTCCCATTCCATCAGGAACTAGTGCTCCATCCTTGTATTCAACCATATCTTCTAATTGCTGTACTGTATAATTTACTTCTCTACCTAATTTATCTCCTGTAAGGCTTATTATATATTGAGAATTCTCTGGTGTATCATAAGGTGTCTTGTCATGCTTATATCCTGGCGAATCATTTTCTGCTACATAAACGTAGGCAACATTCCCAAACTTTGTATATTCTGGGTTTGGATCTATGTTAAAAATAGATTTATCATATACTAGCTTGATACAACCATCTTCATTTCCTAATTTTGAATCTGCTCCTGCTCCTCCATCATATACAAATGGTCTAGTATTAGTCCCATCCGCAATTGATGTTCCATATGCTATTATAATTGGCTTTCCTTTTGCCTCTGCTTCCTCAACCTGAGCTAAAGTGAACTCTGCTATACTCTGTCTTACCCTGTTTTTCAAAATAACTTTATAGGCAGTATCAGTAAGCTTTATTCCTGTAGTGCCAGACTTCATATTTTTTAATAGATGGTTTAGATTAATACCTTCATACTTAAGAGTTACTTCACTACCATCTCTTAAATCTACATAGTCTCCACGGAATGCTCCTGCATCTTGGCTTTCTAGCTCACGGATAGATACAGGAATACTTGTTTCAAGACCTGGTCCTTCAAAGGTTAAAGTAGCTCCTGTTATGGCATCAACATCATATGGAGCATCTCCTTCTAATCCTCCGTTAGTGATATGCTTATATGAGCTAGTTGAATAATCTACTCCACTCGATGATGAAACTTTTATTTCATTTACTAGCTTTATCTGTTGTCCATTTTGACTATAAATTCTAAAATATCCTTCAATAGAAGAGTCATTTTTTGCTGTATCATATACTGCTTTTACGTCGCTTTCGCTTGTCCCTACTTCATATACTAATACATATTGGTTTGAAGCATCTCTAATATCTGCTATTGTTACAGGATCATTAGGATATCCATCAGCTGCTATGAATTCAACCTTATCCTTATCGTCATAATCTTTAAATAAGCTACTTAAAGGTACTCCAACAACGTAATTAGTTTCTGGTCCTGATTTTTTCATATATGTCCAATTGCCACTTACTCTAGGCATTAAGAGAATATCTGCTTTAGTATACTCCTTATTTCCTATCTTGAATACAGTTGGCATCTCACTTCCAACAAGTATCTTATGTATTGTCTTATTAAATAGTGGATTGCTTTGCTCATTTACATGCTGCTGTCCTACCATAAGTAATGGTGCATCATCATCTGAAAGCTTTTCTAAAGAAGAAGTCTGTGGAATTACATCTGATGCACCCCTTTCTCCAGCTCTTTCAAAAGCAAGGATTGTATCTACTGTTACTTTTCCTGTCTCAACTCCATTACTTAGCTTTGGAAAATAATATCTTTCTAATCCAAAAGAAGGTGTTATAAGTTTCTTAGAAGTTGTTGAGTCTCCTTTAAATGTTGGGTCAAAGGTAACTTTATATCCATCTCTAGCCACAAAAGCAATAGGATACTCATTATACTTATCTTTTATAAAATTAGATTTGCTTAGTAAATCATTTACTTTCACACCTCTTCCGAGAAAGATGCTCTTAGTAGGTGTAGTATTAATTGTTGAATACAAATTAGTTGCCTGTGTCATAGACAATAGCTCATTTAGTGTGTATGATCTTTCATTAGAAGATCCTATGCCATCACCTGTAACAACTATAATTGGTTGCTCTGTTTCAGGTTTCCAGCTTTCAGCATAGGCAATACTATTTGAAAGTCCAGGAGCTACTAATCCTAACAACATTACAAAAGCTACTATGAATGATAAGCTCTTTTTAAAACATTTCATAAATTTTCCTCCTTTATTGCATTAAATGTTTAATTCTCAATACTTAAAATAGAATACCTCCAGAAAAGCTCAATTTGCTTAAAGCAGATTGCCGAAATCTTTGATTTCGTAATAGTCACTTTTGCAGTAGCTCAAAAAAGTAAAACTTCTTTTAAACAAAAAGAAGTCTTCAAAAATACATCAACATCACCCCTTTTCGCACTGGAAGGTAATGTAGTTTCCCACATTGCCCTATCGTTTTAAACATCATGCAGGTATAACTCTGTTTAGATGAATAAAATCGGAGTATTTTATTTAGTTTTGTTATTTATTGCTCTTCTTTTCTCAGCCTCTGTAGTGGCTAAAAGAAGGAAGCTGTCCATATCTTTAAGCTTTTTCTTTGAATAATTTTCATAGCTTTCCAAGAACCTGTTCATCATAGTATATTTCTCTTTTTTAAATGAAGGTTCATTTCTAAGTATGAAAAAACAGATATTTGATAAGTCTAATCTTATATCACCATATCCAACTTCCTCAAAGTCCAGCCCGTAAATATTGCCATTGCTATATATAAAGTTCCTGAGGTTTACATCCTTTTTTAAAAGACTATTCTTACCCTTTTTTATATCATGTAGTTTTGTCATCCACAATGCAAGCTTGTCTAACCATTTTCCTATCTTCAATCTATCTACTAAATCCACAACAAGTTCACCTTGAACATATTCCATAATGAGACTATCTTTATTCTTATATAATATTTCCGGAACTAATATATCAGAATCTTTAAGCATATTTATATTATCATACTCTATATCTAATAATTTTCTATTTTCTAAGCTGTATTCTTTTAAAATAGCAAGTCTTTCACTTGTACCTTCCTTGAGATTTATCAAATATACTTTATTCCTTTTGCTTTTCAATCTTTTCAACATTTCGAAATCCATTACTTACTCTCCCAATCCTGCACTGTACTTTCCACTAAATCTGTTAGCATTTCTATATTATTCATTGCATTAATGACAGGAAGATTATTATATTCTAATAATCCATTACTGATTACGCCACTTAATGCAAAGACACTTGAATTCATTCGCTTATTAATATCTTTTATTGAACCAGCACATAGTATTTTAGGTACATCAAAATCTGTAACTCCTTCTAATATGACAAAATCCTGATTATAGTATTTTAATATATCTTCCATTGGCAATCTTTCTTTATATAGTATATTGGTTTCATAAAGTCCTCTAGCAGATACTAAATCTGCCCCCGCCTTTCTATGTCTATCTGTATTAGACCCTTCAACCTCCATTGTAAATTCTTCATAATGAATTTCCTTTACTGTTCCTACAGAGTATCCACGTTTTTTTAATTCTCTTATAAGCATTTCTATAGTTGTTGTCTTACCTGACTTCGAATATCCATAAACAGAGAAAATCTTCATCCTAGTCCTCCTAACCGATGATATTAAATTGTAATAAAATAATCATAAGTGCAATTAATGTAGTAGCAAAAATAAGTACATAGTCAATTTTCCTCATTTGAAGTTTACAATAAGAGGTTCTACATTCATAAGCTCTAAAGCCTCTACTTTCCATAGATATTGATATGTATCTGGCTTTATCTAATGCCTTTACTATTGAAGGCATTAATATATATTTATATATAGAAATTTTCTCTTTCAAAGGTACTTTTTCTAAGCTGATTCCTGATAATTGTACTGCTATTACTGAATTCAAAAATTCTTCTCTAAATATAGGAAGGAATTTTATAGCTATCAAAACCATAAAAGCAATTTCATAAGGTAGTTTCATAGCTATAAGTCCATAGATGGTTTTCATAATTGGAGAAGAAGCAATTATTAAAGCAGAACATATTATTATAGTCATTCTAATAACAACTGAAATTCCACTTACAAGTCCATCTGTAGTTAGTATTTTTATATTTCCTATAGCTAATACAGGTTCTCCACCTGAAGTGAAGATGCTCTGTATGAAAGCTAATACAAAAAAGAATGTCCATAATTTCTTAAGCTTTTTTGCAACCTCTAACAAATCTATTGACAATACCTTACATATTAGGAATGTAAGTGACAGAAGTACTATTAAAAGAAGCAACTCATCTATAATAATGGCAATAGCAGAAATCAAAAAAACTATTATCAATTTAGTTCTAGGGTCAATATTTATCAAATAAGTTCAACTCCTTCTGACTTTAATATTAGGAGTTTGTCCACATGTTTGTTCAAAAAACCTCTATCATGGCTTATAATTAAGTATCCTATACCTTTTTGCTGTATTATAGATAAATATTTCTCTAGTTGATTAATTCTCAAAATATCAAGGCTTGTAGTAGGTTCATCTAATATTAAAAATTCAACTTCTCTAGATAGTACAGAAGCCAAAGCCAATCTCTGCTTTTCTCCTATACTTAAATTTAAGGGACTATGGTCTTTGTGCTTATCTAATTCAAAAATATACAACAAGTGCTTAATTTTTTCATCTATTTGATCCTCTTCAATATCTTTATTGTATCTAATGCTAAAGTACATTTGGTCTTTCACCGTTGGACAGAATAATTGAACCTCTGGATTCTGAAAGACATAACCAACCCTCTTTCCTATATCCGATAATGACAATTGCTTTATGTTTTTACCTTGAAGGTATACTTCCCCACTTTGAACCTTCAAAATTCCCATCATAATATTTGCTAATGTTGTTTTACCACAGCCATTTGGTCCAATAAGCCCTATATTCTGATTCTTTTCTATATTAAAGCTTACGTCCTTAAATAATGTTTCAGTCTTATTGTAAGAAAAACTTATAGAGTCTATTGTATAAAAACTCATGGCTTTGACCACCTTCAATTCTATCTATTATTGTTCCATCTCTCATAAGTAAAATACTATCTGCAATTATTAGATTTTCAACTCTATGGTCAATAAGCACAATAGTCTTTCCTTTCTTACTTAACATCTCAATTGCATTAATAACTAAATTTCTATTTTCCTCATCTAATTGAGATAATGCCTCATCTAATATGATAATTTCTGGGTCTAAGCTAAGCACTGAAGCAATTGCCACTAAGTGTTTCTCTCCCCCGGAAAGCTTAGATGGATTTTTATGTCTTAAATGTTCTATACCAAGTGTTCCTAAAGTATTCGCCACTATTCTATGAATGTCATCATATGAAAAGCATAAATTCTCTAATGCAAAAGCAATTTCTGCTTCTGTAGTAGGAAGAAACAATTGATTATCTACATTTTGAAATACAACACCTATCTTTTGAGATAAATTTGGCAGAGAAAATTCTTTTATATCTTTACCATCTATCAATACAATTCCATGTAATTTGCCAAGTATGCTCTTAGGTATGATACCACTTAAACAAAAGGCTAATGTGCTTTTACCGCAGCCACTTAATCCTGCAATAGCTGTTATGCTTCCTCTTTCTATATTAATATTGATTGAATCCAGTACTTTTTTATGTTCCTCAGAATAAGAAAAAGATAGCTCTCTTGTCTCTAATATAGTTCTCATTCCACTATTACCTCAGAAACGTATTTGCACCATCTCTGACTAAATGGGTCAGATTTAACTACTAGCTGAATAGGGCCGCTACCACCACTTTTCATAGTTCCAAGTTCTTTACCATCTTTTTCAAAAACTAAATATGATGTATTTCCCATTATCTCCTCTGGAGGTATAGCTACTACATACCCGTCTAACCCTTTAACCATTATCTTTGTAGAACTTAATATGACCTCATCACTTATAGATGCTTCATTTAATACTTCTTTAAGCAATACTCCTTTATATTTACGTGCAGCAGGTCCAGAGCTAGAAGTATCTTCAACTGCACTGAATTCTTCATAATCTAAGCTAGTAATTTCTTCAAAACTCAACTCTATTGAATTTTCTCCTGATATAAATTTTACAGTTCCTTCATAACCACTTACATCTATACTTCCTTTGTTTAAAAAGGCTAAAACAAGTGTTGCAATTGCTAATAATACAATTACGAATATAACACTTTTATTTTTCACTGACATCACCTTGCCTATTTGTGTTATTTATAATATTTGTCTTTCTCAACTCTTTGGCAATTTTGTATGCTATAAGACCCCCAAGCCCACCTGATAATGATGCTGCACTTAATGATAAAAGTAATGGAATTAATGGCAGTCTAAAAAATGCTAATGAAGACAAAAATGTTCCAGAAACATTAGCTATCAATCCAAGAATAAAAAATACTGTTGTACTAAAAAATCTTTCTCTTGCTAATTTTGCTCCAACATCAACCATAACTCCAGGTAAAGTATATGTAATAATGCTAATTGCTCCATGTGTACCATATGCACCTGTTATAATAACTAGTAAAGCTTGTATGAATCCTATAAGAGTTCCTGTACCTATCTTTCCTGTTATGCCTATACCTAAAACCAGCCATAGCATATAAAAACCGCCTGCTGCTGCACCGCCGGGAATAAAAAGCGGACCAGTTATTATGTGTATTAAAGGCACTATTATGGGCTTTATTGCTATACCTAAAGCCGAAGTCAATGCTATGATCACTAAATCAAACATTGAAAATCTATTTAAAAATCTCTTCATAGTCCATCCCTACTTTATTTTAAAATTATTCTTTGACTATTATGGGTATAAACATATCTAAAGATAAAAAGGTACCATGTTCTCCTCCATTCCCTACATTATGCATACCATGGTCTGACGTTATTATTACTTTTCCTGAAAATTTACTTACCATATTCTCTACATAAGAATCCAATACTTTAAGCTGTTTTAAAGCTTGTGTAGAGTCAGGTCCATACTTATGTCCAAAATCATCATATGAATGAAAATGAACTAAAAGTACATCTGTTGGATTTTCTAATTCTATCATTGCAGTTTCATAAATCTCATCATCAATAGTATCATTTTTGTTTTCATCTATATTTAAAACAGTCTCAACTTCATCAATGACTATTCTCATATTACCTTCGATTATCTTTGAGCTCTTTCCTTGCTGTGAAGCTATGTCGAATATGGTATCAACCTCTAATTTCTTTTTATCTCTACTATGTATCCCTGTATATTTTGGCGTTTCTCCAGTTACCATAGACGTAAATGTTACATCTGTTATTGACGGATATACAGTAAGTGCTTTAGCTCCCTTTTCTAATGTAGATATATAAGGCAAGTATCCTAGATTGATAGATTCCTCGTAGAGTTCATATCCTAAACCATCAATATATATTATTAGAATGCTATCATTTGATTCTAAAGACTTTAAAACCATATCCTTTATATCAGTAATACTTTTATTTGGAGGGTTATCAACTATTCCTATAGGGTTTTTCACAGTAAAATCATTACACTTAACTATTACATTATTTAAAATAGAATTACTTACTTCTAAATTTTCAGTATATAAGACGTCTCCATCTTCAGTATATATGGCATAGCCATTTGTTTTATCTTCAGATCCTTTAATTATCTGGACTTCCCTTACATCTTTAGAATATATAAAAGTCAAACTAACTACACAGACAAGTAAAATTATTATAAATAATAAAACCAAATATTTTTTTCCCATGTAATCTCCTCGTTTATTTTTATAAGCACAAAAAAAGTAGTTTCAAAAGGAAACTACTCACTAGCCAATAATCAAAGAATTATAAAGCTGGTTTGCTCGCTGTTTCCTTTCCAAATACGGGAGGCATAAATATTTCTATTTATACCTAACGGTTATCCACCATATTAAATATAACTTAGGTAAAATAACTCGGAAACTTTCAATTGCTATATTAATAATATCCATAAATATTTTCTATAAATACTTTCTATATAACTCTTAAATCTCCTCTTTTTTGTTAGTAAGTTGTCAACTTAAAAAACATTAAATAAAAATACCAAGACAACGCAGTGTCTTGGTATTAAAATAAACTATAGTTTTTCAAAAACTTCCTTGAACTTCTCACCTGTCAACTTTCTTTTGCAGTCTTCACATAATGGTTCTTCAATTATTATGTCCAGCTTATTATTAGCATAATGAAAAGCTTCATTTGTTGTATAATATCTGCCACATTTAGAACACTTAATTAAATCAAATGTTCTATTCCATATTATTCTCTTTCCATCTTTATCTATTAAGCTTATTGCTTTGGTAGGACAGACCTCTGCACAGGCTCCACATCCTATGCAATCCTTTGAAGCATCGTCATAAGGAGTAGATACCTTTTTAGTTGTACCTCTATTGACCATTGATATTGCATTGGTTCCCATGGTTTCACATGCCTTAACACATAACCCACATAAAACGCAGTCTTCTTTTTCATCAGTATTCATATATCTTTCAGGTGCTACAACTCCATATTCTTTTGCCAAATTCTTAATATATTCATTATTAGGAGTCCTTAACAGTAGAAGCATAATAATATTTTTTCTCATTTTTAATATCTTATCAGAGTTGGTTATTACCTCTACGCCATCTTTAATTGGATATACGCATGAAGAAACGACTTTTGTCCTATGTCCTTCTTTTACTTCCACAAGACATAATCTACATCTTCCTAATCCCTCAAATCCTTTTTTATGACAAAGACTAGGAATATTTATATTGTTTCTTTTGGCTAATTCCATAAGTGTTTCTCCTGCTTTGCCTTCATAATAGTTTCCATTTATTTTAAGCTTCAACTAGAGCACCTCCAGTCTTTACTGCACCAACTGCACAATTAGTAAAACAAGTACCACATTTAATGCATTTATCCTTATCTATGGTATGAGGTTCTTTCCTATTGCCAGTAATAGCATCTACAGGACACTTCTTAGCACATAAGCCACATCCTATACATTTTTCTTTGTCTATATAATAGCTAGTTAGATTTTTACATACTCCAGCAGGACATCTTTTATTTACTATATGCTCAATATATTCATCTTTAAAATATTTAATGGTGGTTAAAACTGGATTTGGTGCTGTTTTCCCTAAGCCACATAATGAAGCTTCTTCAATAGTTTCGCCTAACTGGAGAAGCAGGTCTATATCCTCTAGCTTCCCCCTGCCTTCTGTAATATTGGTAAGTATCTTAAGCATAGTATTTATGCCTTCTCTACATGTGGTACATTTGCCGCAGGATTCTTCTGAAAGAAACTCCATATAGTATCTAGCTATTTCAACCATACATGTAGTGTCGTCCATTACTATAATCCCACCAGAACCCATCATTGAACCTATACTACTTAATGAATCGAAGTCAAGAGAAACATCTAATTGCTCTTTAGGAATACATCCTCCAGACGGCCCTCCTGTTTGAACAGCCTTATATGGTCTATTCTTTATTATTCCTCCACCTATGTCAAATACAAGTTCTCTTAATTTAGTTCCCATAGGTACTTCAACTAAACCAGTATTTTTTACTTTTCCTACTAAAGAAAAGACCTTAGTTCCTGAATTTCCTTCTTTCCCTATTTTCTTAAACCACTCTGCTCCATTTACTATAATTGGAGGTATATTAGCCCATGTCTCTACATTGTTTAAGACAGTAGGTTGATCCCACAATCCTTTTTCTACACTTCTTATATATTTAGCTCTAGGCTCTCCAACATTTCCTTCAATAGAAGTCATTAGAGCACTGGACTCACCGCAAACAAAAGCTCCTCCGCCTCTAACAATTTCCAAATCAAAATCAAATCCACTATCAAGTATATTTTTACCTAAATATCCGTACTTTCTGGCATTATCAATAGCCTCTTGCATATTCTTCCTCGCAAGCTGGTACTCGTCTCTAATATATAGATAGCCTTTGTGGAAACCTATGGCATATCCACATATAATCATACCCTCTATTACAGTATTGGGGTCACCTTCCATTATACTTCTATCCATAAAAGCTCCAGGGTCACCTTCATCTCCATTGCATACTACATATTTAGGAAAGCTATCATAGCCAGCACAGGTTCTCCACTTTCTGCCAGTTGGGAAGCCTGCTCCACCCCTACCTCTTAAGCCTGAGCTTTCGATTTCTGTTATCACTTCATCAGGACTCATCTCAAATAAAACCTTTTTTAATGCTTTATATCCTTCTCTTTCTATATAATCCTCAATACTTAATGGATCTATTTCACCAATATTTCTCAGAGCAATCTTATGTTGATGCTTATAAAATGAAGCTTCCTTATGGGACTTTATTTTTTTCTTTTCATTAGTGTCGAAATATAATAGCCTGTCTATTACTTCACCTTTTAATATGGTTTTTTCCACTATCTCATCAACATCATCAACTGAAACTTTGAAGTATGAAATATCATCTGGGATTATTTTTACTACTGGTCCCTTTTCGCATAAACCATTGCAGCCTGTTGATTTTATTAGTGGTTGTACAGAAATCTCTGTGCCCTTTAATTTTTCATTAAGTCTTTTATAAATTTCATAGCTGTTATTTGCTAAGCAGCCAGTTCCGCAGCATACTAATATCTTTCTATCATTATCACTAACATTACTCATTTGTACCTGCCCCCTTATACTTATCTATAACAGTTTTGACTTTTTCTTTTGTCATATTACCATAATATTTCTCGTTTACAACCATAACTGGAGCAAGGGCACAAGCACCTAAGCAGTTAACTATTTCAATTGAAAACAATCCATCTTCTGTGGTTTCTCCTGGTTTTATCCCTAAAACTTCTGTTACTTCATCTATTAATGTGTTGGAACCCCTTATATGACATGCAGTTCCATTGCATACCTTTATAACATATTTTCCCTTTGCTTTTAAGCTTAGTGCTTTATAAAAAGTTGCAATACTATATATATCACTTATAGGTAGACTTAAATATTCTGAAACAAAACCCATGACTTCCCTTGGTATAAAGCCATATTCCTTTTGTACGTCTTGGAGTATTGCTAAAGTGTATCTCTTTTCACTAGGATATTTTTTCAGTATTTCTATCGATTCTTTATAACCATTAATGGAATCAGTGTTCATAGTCATCACCCTTAGTTAAATATTTAGAACATCCACTATTTGCCATAGTGGATGTTCTATAATTGTTTAGCAGCTAGCTTCTATAGCTTTTGAATCTATTTTAAGATCATCAATTTTTACATCAGTTGGAATACCATGCTCATCCCAACCTCTTAATTGATAATATTCATCTAGCATTTTATCTAGTTCAGCTACTTTACCCTTTGCAGGTCCAGTAGTTACAGATTCATTAAGAAGTCTATTAGGTAATGTATCATCTTCTCTAGTAAATCCTGCTTCAATATTAAACAATCTTTCTAGGTTCCAAATTCTTTCGCCTATTTCAAGTATCTCTTCATCAGATAGCTCAAGTCCTGTAGCCCCCCTGAGCATACTTGCAATTTCAGGCAATCCTATACCAAATGTAGTAAATAAGCAAATATCTGATGAATCAACCATAGCAGTTAAGTCTTGGAAAGTCTTTAGTAAAGCTGCTTTACCTTCTGTTACTAAAGGATCAGTTTTTACTGGTATCCCTAATATTTCAGGTGAAGTTAGGTATCCTCTAACGTGACATCCACCACGATTACTAGTTGCATATTCTAATGCCATACCTTGTATAGCTCTACCGTCATATGCAGGCATTTCTTGCTTCTTAACACTCATAGATAGTTCAGAATGTCCATATTTTTCTGCCATCCTGTATGAACCCTCAGCCATTATATCTCCAAATCCTTCTCTATAACCTGTTCGTTCAGTCCACTTTATCATACTTTCTATATCACCAAATTTTAGCTCTTCACCTAGGTCGTCTTTGGTAATTATACCCTTTTCATACATTTCCATTGCACAGGCTATAGTAGCACCCATAGTTATAGGGTCAAACCCTAATAAGTTACATATATGGTTAGCAGTATCTATAGCGTTCATATCATTTATGCCACAATCTGCTCCAAATGACCAGCCTGCTTCATATTCTGGTCCTGCAACTATTCCTTTATATTTTCCATCAGGTATTCTAACAACTCTTCCACATCCCATATTACATGCAAAACAAGCTTTATTTCTAACTAAGTAGTTTTCAGTTAAATATTCTCCACTAATTTTGTCAGCGTCTTCAAACCATGAAGTTTGCCAGTTATTTGTAGGTAGTGAATGAGCCTCATTTAATATATTCATAAGAACTTGAGTTCCATAAGCAGCAAGTCCTTGTCCTGTTACTGGATGGTTTTTCAATTTATTTCTTGCATCAAATGCAGCCTTTTTGAATTCTTCTGCATTTGCTACATCTACACTATTTGTACCTCTCACCACAACAGCCTTAAGGTTTTTAGAACCCATAACAGCTCCAAGACCAGATCTACCTGCAGCTCTATCCTTGTCGTTCATAACAGTTGCAAATAAAACTAATTTCTCTCCAGCTGGCCCTATACAAGCAACCTTTGCATCCTCTTCATTTTCTTGAACTAATAAATCTGTAGTTTCAAAAACATCCTTGCCCCATAGATGCTGTGCATCTTTAAGTTCTATAGTATCGTCATTAATATGCAAATATACAGGTGTATCAGATTTTCCCTCGAATATGATGCCATCATAGCCAGCAAATTTTAATTCAGGACCAAAATGTCCACCTGAATTTGATGCACCAATAGTTCCTGTTAATGGTGCTTTTGCTACTACATTAAATCTTCCCGCAGATGCTGCAAATGTTCCTGTCATTGGTCCAGTCATAAATATTAGTTTGTTTTCAGGACTTAATGGGTCTACTTTAGGGTCTATTTCGTCACATAAGATTTTTGAGCCTAATCCTCTTCCACCAAGATACAATTTTGCATCATCCATATTTAGCTTCTCAATGATTATTTCCTTGTTACTTAAATTAACTCTTATTAATTTCCCAGTCCATCCAAACATTATTTAGCCACCTCCCCAAATACTTCTTTAAACTGGTTAGCAATATTCTTCCTTTTCTGTAATGAGCTATCTAATTCCTTGTACTCTATTGCTCCGCCAGAACATAGTTTTACACACTGAGGATCACCATCGCACAAATCACATTTCACAATTTTCTTAAGTCTTGAGCTATAAGTGATGTTTCCAAATGGGCAAGCACTAACACACATTTTACATCCTATGCATTTTTCACTGTCAACTTTAATAGTACCGGTCTTTTCTTCTCTTGAAATTGCGTTTACTGCACAAACCTTCATGCACTGAGGATCCTCACATTGCATGCACATCATAGGAACTTGTACAGCAGCTTCATCATAAAATAGTACTGAAATAGCTGAATCCTTTGGGTTAAACTTATTAGTTTTGTTAAATGAACAAACAAGTTCACAGGTTCTGCAGCCCGTACATTTGTCTGGAGAAATAACTATACCTTTAGCCATTTTACCTCTGGTCACCAATAATAGGTGCCAGAACCACCTCCTTTATTTTTTTAATAGATAAAATTTAGTACTATGATTAATTTTGCATTTACAACTTTTATATAGAAGTTACATATTAAGACTTTGGAGTATGATAAAATGTAACTTCCACTAAATAATGCAAAAAGGGATTCATACACATCAAAATCTTGATATATATGAATCCCTTTGCGCACCGGCAGGTGTAAAAATTACTTTTTACGCCCTATCGTTCATAAAGGCCTTAGGAAAGGTCAATTATGAATCGGGATATTATATTAAGTTGTAAAATTTTATCCTCCTCCGATAGGAGGAAATAGTGCCAGAACATCTCCATCTTTAAGCTTATTGTCTATGCCACTGTGTCTTCCATTAACTAAAACTATTCCAAGTTCTTCTTCCTTGATTTCTATTTGCTCAATTATTTCTCTTATGCTTATTTCTCTATTAATTTTTAAGTGTTTACTCTTCCATCTGCCCTTTCTAAATGTAGCAAATAACCTTACCTCAACATCCATAAAAAAACCTTCCTTGTAAAAATAATAAAAGTATAAATGTGAACTCAACAACGAATTCGAACCTTCTAGAATAATTCCTTTATTCTTTAATAAATTGTATTGTGTTTATAATAAATATATTCAACGTTAAAATCTATAATCCTCCATTTTTTTATTTTTTTAAAACTTTTTTTGACTCTAATACATCAAGTTTTATAGTCTTGATTTTGAAAATGCATTTTTTGAATTTTCATTTTTAAACATTTTTAAAAGTAGAATTACTTTGACTTTTATGGTAAAATAATAGACATTAAAAAAATTGCTTAGAAGATAATTGTTTATTTAGAAAGGAAAAATAAAAATGAATGTAGGATTTATTTCATTAGGTTGTAGTAAAAATTTAGTAGTTACAGAAGAAATAATCGGATTATTTAATAGTCATAATTTCAATATAGTAAATAATGCAAAAAATGCAGACATAATAGTTATTAATACCTGTGGGTTTATAGAGTCTGCTAAGCAAGAAGCAATAAATACAATATTTGAAATGGCAAAGCTAAAAAAGAAAAGATGTAAATATTTAATTGTAACTGGGTGCTTAGTTCAAAGATATAAAGAGGAATTAGAAAAAGAAATCCCTGAAGTAGATTTGTTCTTAAGTATAAGTGATTATGAGCACATATGGGAAGAAATTAAAAAACTGTTGGGTTTGGAAAAAGATGACAAAGCTATGTTAGACTTTAACAATAGGGTAATAACCACAGGAGATAATATGGCATACCTTAAAATAGCTGAAGGCTGTAATAATAATTGTACCTATTGTGCTATTCCATACATTCAGGGGCCATATATATCTAGGCCAATAGAAGATATAATAGAAGAAGCTAAGCTCCTTGCAAAAAAAGGAATAAAAGAGCTTATAGTTATAGCACAAGATACTACAAAATATGGAATCGATTTATATGGAGAATCAAAACTTGCTGAGCTTTTAGAAGAACTTTGCAAAATAGAAGAATTACAATGGATAAGATTCCTTTACGCATATCCGGAAAGTATAACAGATGAATTAATTAATGTAGTAAAAAATAACGATAAGATTTGTAACTATTTTGATATACCAATTCAGCATATATCAGATACAGTATTAAAAAGAATGAACAGAAAAAGTGATGGTGTAAGTATTAGAAATCTAATAGATAAAATTAGAAATGAAATACCAGATGTAATTCTAAGAACTACACTAATAGTAGGCTTCCCAGGCGAAACAGAAGAAGATTTTAATGAATTATATGAATTCGTAAAAGAGTCAAGATTTGATAAGCTAGGAGTATTCACTTATTCAATGGAGGATAATACCCCTGCAGCAAGACTAAAAAACCAAATTGATTATGATATCAAAAATAGCAGATACGATAAAATAATGAAGCTTCAAGAACAAATCTCAGAAGACAGCTTAAATAAAAAGGTTGGAAATGTTTATAAGGTATTAATAGAATCATCAACACCAGATAATGAGTATTATATAGGCAGAACTTATATGGATGTGCCTGATATAGATGGAGTAGTGTTAATAAAAAATAATGGAGATAATAACTTAATAAATGAATTTGTAGAATGCAAAATACAAGAATCTATAGAATATGACTTAATTGGTGAAATATATAGCAAAATAGATTAAATCTATTTTGCTATTTTTTTAGGAAAAAGGTAATTTTATTTATGTTTTTTTTCTAAATAACGTTTCTTCCCTGCTTCAAAGAAACTTTGTTCTTCTTCATTAGTTAATTCTAAAGAAGGCACAGTAGTAGGTCTGCCATTATCATCTAGAGCCACCATAGTAAAGTAAGCTGTTGATGCTAGTTTAGGTTCCCTTCTATTTCTTATGTCTTCTACAATGACTTCAACATAGACTTCCATAGAACTATTTCCAACAAAACTCAACTTCCCTGTACAGGTTACTAAATCACTTATATGTATAGGATAATGGAACTCCAATCCATCTACTTTTGCAGTAACAATATTTGCTTGGGCATGTTTAGTTGCTACTATTCCTGCAACATCATCCATCAATTTCATAATTTCTCCTCCATGAACATTACCAGCTATATTGGCATGTTCTTGTCCCATTAAGCTTCCAATACTTGTTTTAGATTCCTCGACTTTTTTAGCTTTAATAATAATCACCTCTTCTATCGTAGTTTTCTAAGCACAAAGGAAAAAAATAGGTACGTTATTAATTATAACATACCTATTTTTGAAACTTTACATTATTTTATTTTTTTTAAATTGATTTATACTGACTAGCATTGTTAATAGGTAAATTATTAATGATAGCCCTACTATTATCAAAGTTGAGCCAAACAAATTAGATAAAAACTTTTCTAAAGCTATTTCTAATTCACCAGATTCAATGAAGCTTGGTTTAGGAATATACTTTACAAGTGATGATATAATACCAGGTAAAAAGAAAAATCCGAAGAAGAATAACCTTGATATATTAATAGCCTTGGCAGCGCCATATTTAAAAATAAAGATATATAATATTCCTGTAAATATAAGGGCAAAACCTGCGCCTATTAGTACTACACTTCTTGAAAGGCTATCAATTACAATTCTACCCCCAGATAGTTTTGCTATGATAAAATAGAATAGTACACCAGTAGTTGCCAGTAGTAAGGCAGTTAAATATTTGCTTAATACTATTTTACATGGCTTTATAGGAAGAGTTCGTAGTAACGAATATCCCTTGTTTTTATCTTCAGTATATTCATTCCTCACTACCACACCATAAACTAGCAAAAAAATAAATGCTGCTGACATTGCTATCCCCATGTCATTTAAGGAAGAAGAAACTATAAATACTAATCCGATTAAAAAATATAGAAGTATAGTCTTTCTTGATTGATAAAGGTCTTTATATATTATATATAACATTATTTTGCCCCCTTTACTAATGATATAAGTATCTGGTCTATACTTGTATTTTCAACTCTTACAATATCTTTTTCTATATATGGATTAAGTATACTTCTCATTTCTTCAAATCTATCAGTTAACCCTGAAATGCCAAAAAAATTTTTTTCAACTCCCACAAGTTTACTTCTCACTTCAATAATTTCGTATCCATTCTTTATGTGTATAGTTTTCCATTTTTCTAACAGTTCATCTTTTGGAGCAGATAAGACAATCCTGCCATCGATTAAGTATGTTACATAATCTGCTATTTTTTCAACGTCTTCTGTTATATGAGTTGAAAAAAGTACTGATTTATTTTCATCTTGTATTACTTCTAAAAGAATTTTAAGTATTTCACTTCTGACAACTGGATCAAGTCCTGATGTAGGTTCATCTAGTATTAAAAGTTCTGGATTATGGGCTAAAGCTAGAGCTAAAGAAAGTTTTACTCTCATTCCTTTTGAAAGTTCCTGAATCTTTTTAGTACTGCTTACATTAAATCTTTTTATTAAACTATTGAATTTTTCTCTATTCCATTGCTTATAATGTTGAGAAATAAACTTTTCCATCCAATTTACAGTCATATCCTCATAGAAAAACTGCTCTTCTCCTACATAACCTATTTTATTTTTTATCTCTTCTTCAGAGCTTTCATAGTCAAGACCAAACAATTTAATCTTACCTCTATCATAGTTTATTAGATTCATAATCGCCTTTATTGTTGTAGATTTACCAGCACCATTAGGTCCAATTAGTCCCATTATATAGCCCCTTGGAAGATTTAAAGAAATATCTTTCAAAGTAAATTCTTTATACACCTTTCGTAAATTAGAAATTTCTAGAATATTGCTCATTATTTATCCTCCTCTAATTCTTTTAAGATATTTATAATATCACTTACTTCTATATAGTACCTGCTGGCTTCATCTGTTATTTCTTTGAGCCTTCCTCTTATCTCGCTAAGCTTTTTCTTTCTTAGGCTTTCTTTGTTTATTGGAGTTACAAAAGAGCCTAATCCAGGACGTGTTACTATGTATCCTTCATTTTCTAAATCTGCATATGCTCTTTTTATTGTAATAACACTTATATTAAGCTCATTTGCCATAGCTCTTATAGAAGGTAAAAGCTCGTCTTCCTTTAAATCTCCTATCACTATTGCATGAACTATCTGATCTTTAACTTGTTTATATAAAGGATCAGGGTTAGTATTAGACAAGGTTATAAACATTTCATCACCCTAACTGTATATATAGTATATATACAGTATATTGTTTATATACTGTTATGTCAATTATTTTAAAATTATTTACAAAAAATTAAAAAGTTTGCATCTGCTCAAAGCTACAAACTTTTATCTATCTTTTTGAATGCCATTTATTAACAATCTGTAATACTTTTTACAATTTGGTGGTTAATTGTTAATATTTAGTAAACAGGTGAATGTGAAAGGAGGTGCAATTTGTTATGAGAAAAAGATTATTAGCTAAACTAATACTTGTTCTTGTATTAATAAGCACATTAAGTACTTTTGCATCAGCAGATAAAAGAATGAATCAAAGCCTACATGTCTCCTCTAATAATACATCTATAGATGCAAAATCTTCTACCGTTACGGAGCAAGAAACCAAACAAGAACCTTATGTTGAGGATGGAGTTTTGATGTGTAGCTGTGGTATACCTTATTTTGAACATCTTGAGCAAAACAAAAACAAAGATGAAATTCATTTATTAGCTCCTACATGTGGATGTGGTGGTGAAATACTTACAACTGTAACTAAGTATGAGTGGTTTTATACAAGAGCGCAAAGAAAATGTATTCACCATTATTACGGAGATGATTATGAGATGGAGAGAAAAGTAGTAACTAAGTATAACTGTAATAATTGTAGTTACCTAGAATATGTCTCAGATAGTGAATACAAATGGGAATGTAGAGGTTGGTAAGTATAATTTAAGGAAACAGGTACCTTGACTTATAGTCAGAGTACCTGTTTCTTCGTTTGTAAGGTCTTTAAATTTTTAGGTTTTACATTCAATTTCTGTATCTCCTTAAAATATTAGAGTTATCTTATTATTGAAGTATATATGGTGTATTCCCTTTAGTTTGCTATGTCAATAGTTTTATGTAAAAGAATGAATAAAAGAAAATAGCTCTTAGTCTAATAATAGATTAAGAACTCTTTATTGTAACATTTTATATTTATTATATTTTAGATTTATATAGAATTTCTAAATATTATATGTGTAAAATTATGATATAATCTTATTAAAGTACTATAATTGAATTGGAGGTATATTTATGGACATTAAACTATTAAATGAAGTTTGTTGAGGAGGCAATAAATTAGCTCCCATCGTTGATGCGGCATTAAAAAAAATGAACTTAAATTATAGATATGAACTAATTGAAAATCCTATTATACTTAAAGAAATGGGAATAACAAATACTCCTGCAATGGTCATAAACGGAAAAATTATTTTAGAAGGTAGGATCCCAAATGTGTTAGAAATGATGGAAATTTTAAAGAAGGCCTTTAATGAATAGTCAATTCGAGAATCCCAATTTTGAACTAACCCTGTTATTTTGAAATAAACAACTTATTGTTATCCGAAAATTCATTTTCACTCATACTGAGTATATAGCTTTTTATTCAGTCCGGTAAAGTATCTATTAGAGTATAATATTCTTTGTCATTAATTGTACTAATTAAAGTATTATTTCTAAAGCCATTAAAATATTCTACATTTAACTTAGCAACTAGTTGAGCCATGGATTTGAATTCTTGTTTTTCAGGTTCAGCTAGTTTTTCTACAATGATATTGTAATATTTTTCATAAGATTTATTTTCAAAATAATTCCTTGAATATTCAAGAAAATTTGTTAAGTTATTGTCTTTTATTTTATACTTTAAAGCCCAGCTTTCTACATCAATCTTATTAGCGTTGTATTCAAATCCATTATCCAAACAATACTTTAATTCTCCATATAGATTTGGATATGCTAATATGCTGCCTGTAGCTATATCATATAATTTACTATCATCTAATACATGACTTTTGATGCTTTGCAAATGAATATGTCCTGTAAGGACCATTTCAATTCCTAGTTTGCGAAAGACTTCCAAGACTTCTTGACTATTATCTATTACATAATCCTTGTTGATTACTGAATTGTGTGGTAGCAAGTTGTGATGCATAGAAGCAATTAAACAAGCATTCTTTTCCTTTGCTAAGGCAGAACACTGCTCTATCCAATTAAGAGTTTTGGAAGAGAGCATTCCTCCTCTTTCTGGTGTGCCTGATGATTTTGTTTTATCTTTTTTAGTAGAATCAATCATAAGCAACCATAAATCTTCAGATGGGGTAACTAAATAACTTAAAGAATTCTCGTCTCTTGAAATAGATTCATTGTAACCAAAGGAGTTATAAATCTCAGCAAATTCCTGCATACTAATGGACTCGGTCTTACAAGGCTCTTTACCAATATAATTACTAGCCCATGGATTTTCTATGTCATGGTTACCCGGTATTACAAAGACACAGGTTCCCTGCTCCTCAATTATACTTAACTTATTTGAAAAATCTAAGTGACTTTCTCTTTCTCCATTACATGTTAAATCACCGCTTATAATTAAAAAATCTGGTCTCTTGTTTTCAACCTCCCATACAAGAGTATCCATTATTTCATTTGCATAGTTAAGCAGTTTTCCATCATTTGAACAACAGAAATTCTCAAAAGCTTCATCTTCATTGTATGTGTTTTTAGATATATAATGAGGATCTGAAACTATAAAGAAGGTCACTTTCTCTCCAGAGGGAACCTTGCAACTTGGAGTAGAAAAGGTTGCTTTATTCATGCAGCCAGCTAAAATAATATGACAAAAGCAAATTGAAATAACTAAAAATATCTTTTTTGAACCCATAGACACACCTCTCTTTCTGGCAAATCGCTGAAAAGATAAAATGTCATTTTTGTTCATATAGATAATATTGTTCATAATGTTCGTGTTAATCCTATTATACCATAAAAAGGCATGTCTAAGTGATAGTCTTTATAAATAAATCTCCAAAATTGCTTAATCAAAAAAGGCAATCGAAGAAACAGGCACCTTGACTAATAATCAAGGTGCCTGTCTCTCCGAATTGGCTGATTTATATAGCATTTCAACATGAGGTATATCGTCTTCTAGATATATATCTGAAACTTCTTCAAATCCAAAGCTTTTGTAGAAATCTTTTATATATACCTGCCCAGAAATTCTAATAGCTTTCTCGTTTAAGCTCTCTTCAATGAATTCTATTGCTTTCAAAAGCATCTCTTTAGCTAATCCTTTTCCGCGATATTTTCGCAAAACTAAAAATCTACCAATGGATACTTCGTCATAAGAAATACCTTTATTTAATATTCTCGAGTATGCAATAACATCTCCGTTATCCTCAAAAAATAAATGATATGCTTGTTTATCCTTTCCATCACAGTCCTGATAAGGACAATTTTGTTCCACAACAAACACTTCATTTCTTGCTTTCAAAATATTATATAATTCTTCAATTGTTAAATCTTTATACTTTTTTATTATCCATTCCATTTCAGTATCTCCTTATTTCTTAATTTTATGTCAAGCTACACCTTTTCCATATCTGCTAATACTTCTGAATTTCCAGCAAATCTTCTACCATTTCACTCATTCTTCTATATGAATCATAGACCCCTTGATTATAAAACTCAGGTCCCAATTTTTCTGTAATAAAATCTAATATTAGCGTAGCTGCAAGATAACCTATTTCTTCGTCTCTTTCTTTGGCAAAGTAATCTATAATTGCTGCTATCATCTTTTCCTTTTTTTCCTTACTTAATATGATTTTGTTGTTCATGTGCTTAATCTCCCTTCAATAACAATTCTAAAGATTTCATAATATAATTATAAATGAAATCAATGTTATTTTACTGTTATTCCACATATATTATTTTTTCCCTTCATAAAATAATGAGAGGAACAACTAATAGGTTGTTCCTCCAATTATTTTATAATGCTTTTTTGTAGACTTCTAGTACATCTTCGTATCTAAGAGGCTTGTAAGAGCCTACTGTTCCACCATTATAATCTGTTACTGCTTTGGCCATTTCTTCTAAGTTTTCTTCTCCTATTCCTAGTTCTCCTAATGTTTCTGGTATTCCTAAGGATTTGAAGAATTCCTGAGTTTTATCTATGGCTTCATTTGCAATGTCATAGTCGTATTTGTCATCTTCAATATCCCATACATTTTTTCCATATTCAACAAATTTTGATACTGTACTATCATCTAAAACATGTCTCATCCAAAATGGCGTCAATATTGCTAAGCCCACACCATGAGTAATATCATAATAAGCTCCTAATTCATGCTGCATTGGATGGACACTCCATATTGCTTCTTTTCCGTATCTAATAAGTCCATTTATAGCAAGACTTGAAGCCCACATTAAATTCGCTCTTGCTTCGTAATTTTCAGGCTCACTAATAGCTATTGGTCCGTATTTTATACAAGTTTTTAATAGACCTTCTGCTATCTTATCCTGTACAAAGGCTCCTCTATTATTGCTAAAATATGATTCTAGTATATGACTTATAATATCAGCTGTTCCTGCAGCTGTTTGACTTGCTGGTACTGAAAACGTATATGTTGGATCAAGTATAGAAAACTTAGGTGCCATATCAGGATGGCCTATTCCTAATTTCTGCTTAGTTTCTTGATTAGTGATTACTGCTCCTGCATCCATTTCTGAACCAGTAGCTGATAATGTAAGTACTGAAGCAATTGGAAGTACTTTATCTATTTTAGCTTTTCTAATAACTAAGTCCCAAGGATCTCCTTCATAGAAAAATCCCGCAGCTATTACCTTTGCACAGTCTATAGTACTACCTCCACCTACTGGCAGTATAAAGTCAATATCATTTTCTCTACAAATTCTAATACCTTCTCTTACACTTTCTATTCTTGGATTAGGTTCTATTCCACTTAGTTCCCAAAACGGAATGTTTTCTTCATTAAGTATACTAACAACCTTGTCATAAACACCAATTTTCTTTATGCTGCCTCCACCATATGCAATTAAAACCTTTGAACCATATTTTTTGATTTCTTTTCCCAACTCTTGAATTTGATCTTTTCCAAAGAAAATCTTAGTTGGTATAGAATAATTAAAATTTAGCATGATTTCCTCTCCTTTGTATATTAAAAATATTAATTTTTTTCTTCTAAATCTAATATACCCTAGATTAAATCTTTTAACTAGCTATTTAATAACTAATCTCTCCTTGTAGTCCCCAAAATAAAAAAGAAAGCAAAAAAACAATTCTCAATTTTTTATGCTTTCTTAAGATTCCTAATACTTTTTTAACATCTATTTAAACAGCTTGCTGAAACTTTCTTAGTAAACGTATAAAGTGATTGGATTCACGAAGAACATGATCTCCCAATAAAGGTATTATTACAGATTTTATCTTACATTCAAGTAATCCTTGTGTGCCTTGGGTATTAAAATCACGAACTCTTTTTGTAGTCTCAAGGCTTTCATCTGTAACCTTTGAAATTGGTAAAGTTTTTTCTATAGCCTTTTTCACGTCTTCTGTTAATTGATCAAACTCCTTGCCAAAATTATTAGCTAAGTTAAATAGTTCATTTTCTGTTGGGTCAAGTAACCCTCGTATAAATTTTGAATGCTCTGCCATAATCCTATTCCAGAATAACTCTTGTTCATAAATCTCTTTTTCTACATCAATTTGCTCTCTTCTTTGAAGTCTATCAACCATTCGCAAATATAACTTTGCTTCCCTTAAAATATGGTCAATTAGTAATGGATAATTAACTGTAAACATATTGCATGACAGAACATTTGATAAAATCGTAGTCTTAAAGTCTATTAAAGCAGTTATTAATATCATTGCTTTTTGATTAAGCATATAAACCGCTTGCTCTAGCATTGGGTTAAATCTCACGAAGTCTCCACCCATTAATCCAAACTCTGCTTGTGTTAGACTAGTTGGTATTTCTACACCTGTAAGATATGATGATGCCATTTCAGCTTTTAGAGTGTATGGCGTTACTACTTCACCAGATTGAATAACACTAGAACTAACAACGCCATTTGAAAGTAAAATAGTTTCACCTAAAAGCCCATCAAATTCAGTTCTTAAAACATCTGCCCGTTGAGAAAAACTTACATCTCTTGGCGTAAATCCTACTTCTAGAAAAAATGAATGCTCCTTCATAATTCTAGCGAAAAAAAGATGTATTTCTAGGGATTGTCTTATAAATTCAATATTTGATAGCATGACACGCCTCCTTCTATTTTAATAAGGCCCCTTTTTGCTATCATAATATTATTTATTGCTCTAACTAGTTACACTATTAAGCAATAATTTCAAATGCTTTTTATATAAAGAATTTTGCTTGTAAATTAACATTATCTTCTTTTCTTGTCCTTTGCCTTTAATAACCTTGACGTATCAAGACCTAAGTTTGAAGCTTTCCCTTCCTCTTTTTCAATGTTATGCTTCTCATCTATTGTAATATAATCTTCAGCTTGAATACTTGCTTTTTCTGTGTCTTTTGCTTCTTTTTTTATCTTTTTTTCTTGAACTTTAGTGGTTTTTTTCTTAGCCACAAAGATACTTGCACCCTCATTATTTATTTTCTTTCCAAGTCTAATATTTCCAAGATTTAGCCTTCTAATAGCTATATCAAAAATAAAAAGTATTAGTGCTATTGAAAGAAGTACAGTATATAACTCCCTACTTCCGTAAACTCTATCTAAATCATCTGAAAAGACTTCACTTGGACTTGTGATGAATTTACCGCCTGATTTATTTTTTATTAACTCAAGTCTATTACTTGTAGCAGTTATATCGTATTCCTTAGAGTAGTTTGAGGTTACTGCATAGTTTGATGTATTGATTAATTCATCATCTTTGTATTGATTAATCTTAACTATATATACACCCTTATCAGATACAGGAAATGTTCCTCTAAACTCACCTGGCTTTGATGGAGATAGCTCTAAATCAGAGCTTTCTAAATTTGGTTTTATTATAGTCGCCTTTGTTGATAATCCTTCTATAAAGCCCTCAATATTAGTTACTATAATATCTTCTTCATCCCCATTATTAATAGACTCAAAGGCAATGTTCTCACTAGATGCTCTAGGGAAGGTCCATTCAATCATATTCTTGATAAAATCAATACCCACTTCAGTATTTAAATAATTTGAGCTCCATCCTCCATTTAAATCTGAAGTCCAAGCCACACTTCTTCCCAGTCCGTACTGCCATTCTGCAAGTACTGGGTCTCCGGCATTGCTTGTTAGAATTGTAGTAGCTCTATCTTTACTAGATGTTCCAATATATCCATCAAGGCTTGGTATCCCTTCCGCAAAGGGGCTGATAATATCATGCAATGAGGTAATAGTTGGAGTAAAGGTTTCGTTGTTTATATAAGATTTTGAAGCTAAAAATGTTTCTTTGGTAAATATCTGAGGTATTGATGAAAACTCATCTGCAAAATAATATCTGCCCTTACCACTATTGGCAATCCACTCAAGCAGGCTAGTATCAGAGTCTGAGCCGACTGCAACTGTTGACACTGTAATTCCTGCCTCATTTATACCTTGCATAACACTTTCATAGCCTGTGGCTTCTGCTTGACCATCAGTAAGGAGAATTATATGTTTTAGCTTTGTATCTGCATCCTTCAAGGCCTTATATGCTTCATCTAGTGCAGGAAGTATACTAGTTCCTCCTCCTGCTCTAATAGTTCCTATGGCTGATTTTATCTTTTCTTCATCATCTGTTGTTGATAGCTTAACTACCCATTGGGCTGCTCCATCAAATGCTATAACTCCTATCTGGTCCTTCGGCTTAAGTGAATTAACTGCCTTTATGGCTGCTTCCTTTGCAATTTCCATTTTATTTATGCCATATTGGCCACTATCCATACTTCCTGATTTATCTATTACCAGCATAAGACCTAGGTTAGGTACTTCACCTTTTACCTTCATTTCCATATCTACAGGAAGAATCTCTTCTAAGGGAGTTTTATAGTATCCTCCAAGGGCAAAGCTATTTTCCCCTCCTGACACTACTAATCCACCACCAAAGTCTCTTACATAGCTCTGTAATGAGTTTAAAAATTCTATTTCTATATTTTCAAGAGACACGTCACTCATGATTATAGAACTATATGAAGCTAGCTCAGCTAAGCTTCTAGGTACTTCCCTGTCTTTTATATATCTAACATCTATTCCTGAAGCTGTGAGAAGTTTATCTAATTCCCTTCCCTGCTGGCTTTCTCCGTCAATTAGTAATACTCTTGGTGTTCCCTTTATATCAGTATAAGTTGAAAATTCATTGTTTTGAATGACCGTATCATCTGCAGTTGTTATGACAGCCTTATATGTCTTAAAGCCTGAACCCTGTGCTACATCACTAAAAACAAATTTATTATTACCCTTTTCAATATTTATTTCTTTTTCGCCTGACAATTCATTATCTGAATAAAGAGTAAGTTTTCCCTTAGTCTTTACATTACTGTAAATGTCTATGACTATGTCAAACTCTTGGTTTTCATAAAGCCTCTTTGGAATGTCAATTCCATTTAATTGAATATCCTCACCTATATTCTTTTCAATATTATATATTTTAAAATCGATATCCTTTTGATTAATCAGAGAAGCCTCTTTTGAGCTATCTCCTATATTCTCTTCTCCATCTGTAAGAAGAACTATTCTTTTCATGCTATCAGATGGTAATAATGTCTGGGCTATTTTTAAACCTTTTTCAATATTTGAAAGCCCCGCTCCAGGTTTAGTTTGGAACTCTACTGACTCAAGTCCATCTCTAAGGGGTAACTCTACTTCTCCATTCTGTCCAAAGGTGATTATTCCTACTTTGTCTTTCTTAGTTGTATTTTTCAAGGCTTCTTCTATGAATCCTTTAAAATGTCCCTGTGAATTTCTAGTACTGTCAGATAAATCTACTGCAAATATAGTGGCAGTAGTATCAACAAAGGATCTAATATTCATTCCTGCTAGAGCTAGAATCAATAAAAAAGCTATTATGCTACGTACTGTCAATATTGTTCTAGATTTTTCTTTATTCATTGATCTTAATGCATTTCTGAAATAGAAAAATAAAGCTAGCATTAAAGGTATCAGTAATAAAGCTAATGGAGTGCTAAAATTAATTGCCACGATTATACACCACCCATTCAACTGCTAATATCAAAATAGCTATTAAAAGCAAGATACTCCCTATGTTTCTCTCACCTTTTACTTTGTTTTGTCTCTCTATGATTTGCTCCTGAACTTCCTTAGATACTGTTTCGTATTTTGATTCATTAAGAGTGTCTGCATTTGAAACGAAATAGCTGTTAACTGTACTTTTATCTAATTTTTGTTCTACCTCATATACTCCAATATCTTTTGTATCAGTAAATGGTGCTAATGGAAATGGTGGTCCAAGCTTTTCCTTATCTCCAGTTGGTTTAAAAACACTTATTTCTTTACTATTAGGTAAAACATCTAGATATAGGCTTTCTCCTGATAAAACAGATGTCTTTTCCTGTGTACTCATATTTAATGAATACTCTAACGTGTTTTGAACGAAAATTGGAAAATCTACTTGAAGAGGAAAATCTGTATCGTGTAAATCAAATCCTATTAAAATGTATTTTTGATTGTCTTTTTGACCCTTTGCAATTACCGGATTATCATTTATCAATAACACTGGCTCTATCCAGCTAGTATCTTCAATGTATTTAGATTTACCTATTGAAAAATCTAGGCTTACATATCTAAAAAGCTCATCATTCAAAGCCTTAATTTCTCCTGAGTCAACTACCTTTTCAGTAAATATGTCACTGCCTGTAGGAGCTATCATTATTATATTTCCATCTGTAGGCAGCTTATCTGGTGCTAGCCCGTCAAATATATATAGCTCATAACCACTAATATTTTCTGGGATTTCATTTGTCTTATATAATTCAATATTGCTATTTAAACTTACTGCCTTCTCTAAGAATACATTACCCTTTGTAATTAAAAGAGTCTTTTTTACAGAGTTTGTATTTACTATATGATACCTTACATTGTCAGCCGTCAGGCTATCATCTACATCAGCTTCGGCTCTTAGAATTCTGGTGCTTGGATTAATGTTCTGCCAATAAATGCTGGAGCTTTCTCCAGGTGAAAGGCTAGTTTCTTTTACATCGTATAGACCATCATCTGTATATAGTGATAAATCAAAAGTAATGTCCTCATTAGAGTGGTTAGTAACTGTTGTAAGGGCAGTTATTCCATTAGAATCCATTGAGTGCGAAATATTGTCTATAGCAACATTTCCCTGCTCTCCATCAATATAGTTTAAAAATAGCTTGTCTATATCAGTATCAATCCATTTATCTGTGTAAAAAAGTATTGAGTAATTATCCATATCCTTTGTCATTGCATTTAATAGTGATAGAGTTTCCTGGATATTGTCTTTTGAATTAGTTGTTTTTATGGAAGCTAATTGTCTCTTGGCAAGCTCTTTGTTTTTCGTATTATTTAATATTATATTTGGTGATGTATCCATAGTAATAATAGTAACTGATGTATCGGGTCTTAGATTATCTACTATCTTTTCTGCTTCTTTTTTTGCAATCTCAAATCTAGTGCTGTCACCTGAGCTTCCCTGCATACTCATGGATGTATCAAGGACTATAATTGTATTTCCACTGCTTATATCTGATGAAAATATATATGGTTTTGCTAATGATAATACTATTAAAGAAAATATGAGCAACTGCAAAATAAGCAGAAGATTTTTTCTTAATCTCTGCCATGGCCTATTTGCTTCAACATCCTTTAGAGCCTTCTCCCATAGATAATTACTAGATATTACAATGTCTGTATGTTGTTTTTTTAATAAATACATTATTATAATTGGAATGAGTCCAATAAAAAACAAAAAGAAAAGTGGAGAGTAAAAGCTCATTTTATCACCTCAAAATCCCTACATTAGTTAGATTATCAAAGATTATGGATTCTATTGAAAATTCATTTGAAATAAGTGTGTATTGGCAGCTGAACTTTCTAGATATTTCTCTATTTCTATTTATGAAATTCTTAAATGTTTTCTCATATGAATTTAAAACAGATTGGGTCATAGATATATCCTTACCTTCCTCTGTTTCACTGTCTATTAATCTCATATCTCCTGAGTAGACAGGACTTATTTCTTCAATAGATAACAGGTTCAGTACTACTATACTTTGATTCATAAATGCAAGATATTTAACCCCGTCCTGAAAATTATCTGAGAACAAGTCTGATATTATTATTGAAATACCTCTCTTATATGCCCTTGTTTTTATATACTTAAAAAAGTCTTCTGATTTGTCAAAGGCTATGCCATCTAAATATGAAGCTAATCTATGGACATTGTTTTTCCCATTTAATTGCTCTAGGGATTCAAGCTTGTTGGTTCCGTGGGTGTAAATATTGACTCTATCCATATTTGCTAAGCTTAAGTACCCTAGTACAAGAGCTAATTGCTTTGCTAGTGTGGATTTTTTAGGACTGCCAAAATCCATAGACTTAGATGCATCTATGAAAATATTTATGTTTGCTTCTCTTTCCTCCATAAAAAGCTTAATAAAAAGCTTTTGGAATCTCCCATAAGCATTCCAGTCGATTTTTCTAAAGTCATCTCCTGGTACGTATTCTCTAAAATCAGAAAATTCTACTGAGGAGCCTTTGCTCTTGGATTTCCTGCCTCCACCATAGCCTTGATTTAGTGTAATAGTTGTATTTAATTTTAGAGATTCTAGCTTTTTTAGTAAGCTGCTATCTATGAGTTTTTGTTCCATGTGATCAATCCTTTTTAACAGTAGTTAAACGGTTGTTGAACGATAGTTAAACAGTAGTTGAACGGTAGTTAAGCGATTGTTAAACTATTGCCACACTATTGTTAAACCGTTAGAGATCCTTCGCAAGGAAGGTTAATACTGCCCATCTCAGGATGACAGGTTTTTTGTCATTCTGAACGAATGTGAAAAATCTCGCTTTTATTCTCAATTTTTAACTCTTAATTCTTAATCTTTATTTCTTAAATAATTCTCAATCTTCAATTCTCAATCTTCAATTCTCAATTATCAATTATCTGTTTTATAATATCTTCACTGCTTATATTATCTGATACTGCTTCGAAATTTAGTAATACTCTATGTCTCAACACTGGATAAGCAGCATAGTTAATATCATCAAAGGAAACATTGTATCTGCCTTCCATTAATGCCTTTACTCTGGCTGCTTTAATAATGGCTTGGGCTCCTCTTGGGCTTGAGCCATATCTGACGTATTTCTTTGTTATGTCTGGACTTGTAGCTTCCTCCGGATGTGTAGCAAGTATTAGCTTCATGGCGTATTCCATAACTGGCTTAGCTATAGGTACTTCCTTTGCTATATTTGCCATCTTTATAAGTTCTTCTCCACTGCTTACTTTATTAAGTTCGCTCTCTCCCACAGAAGTAGTTATATTAACTATTTGGCTAAGCTCTTCGAGTTTTGGAAACTCTACATATAACTTAAATATAAATCTATCCATTTGAGCTTCAGGCAATGGATAGGTTCCTTCCATTTCAATAGGATTTTGTGTGGCTAATACAAAAAAGGGCTTACTCATAGTATAAGTAGTGTTTCCTACTGTAACGGTTTTTTCCTGCATTGCTTCTAGCATTGCACTTTGAGTTTTTGGTGTTGCTCTGTTAATTTCGTCTGCTAGAACTATGTTGCTAAAAATAGGTCCCTTCTGAAATGTAAATTTGCTTGCCCCTTTTTCGTCTTGTGTAATGATGTTTGTACCTACTACGTCTGCTGGCATTAGGTCTGGGGTAAATTGAATTCTAGAGAATTCTAGGTCAAGAACTTTTCCTATGGTTTTTACAAGCTGAGTTTTGCCTAGTCCTGGTACTCCTTCTAGTAGGACATTGCCTTCACATAAGATTGCTATGAGGACCTGCTCTATTATGTCTTTTTGGCCTATTATTGCCTTTTCTATTTCATTTTTGATTTTATCGGTTTGTTCTCTAAAGCTTAATATATCTTTTTCTGATATTTCCATATTTGCACCTCTATTCTAAATCACTAAAATACTTCCTAATTATCTCCTTCATATTAAGAGGGATTTCTTCGTTGTCTAGTCTTTTGTATGCATTTTGCTTATACACATTTAACACTTCATTATAAGGCATGGACTCGCCTTTCATGTCTCCGAATTTCTTAACCTGTATGACATCCTTTTCTCCTGAGTCCTTCATATTGCCATGAACTTGAGTTTGGTTTCCTTCTCCCCCTAAATTTTTAGGAGTGAAGATGCTTTCATAATCTTTTACTTCTTTTTTAGAGCCTTCTTTTTTACCTGATTGACCTGAACTGCTGTTGCCTGATGAGTTTTCATTTCCAGGTGATGAGCCTTCTCCTGCTCCACCGCCTGTCCCTTGACCACTTCCAGACCCTTGCCCATTCCCTGAACCCTGGCCATTGCCTTCACCACCATTTCCTTGATTGCCAGGAGAATTTGGCTGTCCATTTGAGCTATTATTTCCTTGGAAATTTTGTTCACTAATATCACTTAAATTGTCTAAGGCTTCATTAAGCTGTGATATGGCACCTGATACCTGAGAATCACTCATTAAGTCAGATAGTGATTCTGATAAATTGTTTAGACTATTTGCTAGATTAGTATCATTCATATTGCCCTCTATATTTTGTGATATAGCCTGAGACAATTGATTAAATGCCTCACTAAGCTCAGGATTATTCTTAAGCTGTTCTGCTAAAGCGGCCATGTCTTTAGCTAGGTCTTCAAGCTGTTCTTTATTCATGCTTTTTAACTGCTCTGCCATTTTTTCAAGGCTCTCTGCAGTCTTTTCTGCATCTCTATTTTTTATATTCTCTGCAAGCTCCTTGGTAAATTTCTTGTCAGAAAGCTTTTTCGCTATATCTTCTATTTTTTCTTGTCTTATTTTTTCTTCTATTCCCTTAAGCTCTTTTTTCGCCTTTAATGATTCTTTTTGAATATCCTTCATATTTTCGGATTTATCAAGCTTCTTTCTTAATTCTTTTAGCATGTCTTCTATCTGCTTTTTCTCTTCTAATGTAAGCTGCTTCTCTTCTTTTAGCTCTTTTTCTACCTTTTTAATTTTTTCTATTTCATTTTTAATAGCCTGTTTATTTTTCTCTTTAATAAGTGCCTTTTCATTAGAAGGTGTATTAATGAATCCAACAATAATTGAGGAAAAAATCATAACCATTGTTATTATAGCTATTTTCATTGAAGGCTTAATAAAAATCTTTTTCTTTATTTCCTCATTAGCCAAGCTATCAACAGCATCTTTTTTCTGGAGTTCTGCTAGCCTTGTGTCGTTGCCCTTAAGCTCTAATGCTGTTATGGTCCTTTCCTTTAACCCAAATCCATCTACAAGCCTTGCAGTATCATAGTAAGAAGGAAATTTATAGATTGACCACACAACGCCTATAGCTAAGGATACAACAAAAGCTATAGTTATCTTTGTCCAAATAAAAGTGATTGGCATTATTTTAGACAATATCATTAACACTAACAGAATTGTTGAAAATCCTAACAGTGAATATAAGGAATATACAATCAATTTGCTAAAATAAAATCTAATCCTTAAAGGCTTTAATAGCTCTATTAATTTCTTATCAAGCATAGCAATCAATCCTTATTTAGATTTTTTAGTTGCTCTTTTTTTCTTAATCTTTCCACCTAATTTAGTCATAGGATTTATCTTTAAAGATGATAAATATAGTAATATGGCTGATACTACTAAATCAAAGGCTAGATTAATATAAAGTGGCATCAACTGATTACCTACAACCCCTCTCCCTATGAATCCACCTAATATATCTGTCCCCATCATCTTAAATAATATAGAGCCAAGACCGCTAAACGGGTTTGCATATAAAATTACAGGGAAGGTCTGGGTAATAGATAACCCCTTTGGTAAATAATAGAATACTCTAGTTAGTAGAACTATAAAAAAGGTTCCACCTAGTAAGAATAATGCCATCATATAGCTAGCTACTGTAGATGTTGAAGTCTTTTTAAAAAATGCTGACATAAAAATTCCTATACTACCAAAGAGTATTGCTGTTACAAAATAAAATCCGAATATGAGTATTATATTTCCTGGAGAAACTCCTCCAAATATGAAAAATGTACTCATAACAGGTATAGATGCTATCAACAAAATAATTACTTCAGCAAGCGAAGAAAAAAGCTTACCTAGTATTATTGAAATACTAGACATTCTAGTACAAATTAAAAGCTCAAGTGTGCTTCGCTCCCTTTCTCCAGATATACTGCCTGCTGTAGTGGCAGGTACTATGAATATAAGGAGTAACAGCTGAAATATAGTAAACACAAAAAACATTTCCTTTACATTATCTAATCTCATTCCTCTAGAACCGTTATATGAGAAAATCATATCTGCAAATACAAGTAACACAAGCAAAGATAATACTAGTACATATAAAGATATCATTACTGGAGTTCTCCAAGTTCTCATTCTTGTCTTTAATTCTTTCTTTAAAACTGGGTTCATTATTCCACATCCCCTTTCGTAACCTGCATAAATATTTCTTCAAGGTTGCTCTGAAGTGGATTAAATGAAGCTAAAGATATTTCCTTTAATACTAATCTTTTAATAAGATTAGCCATGTCCTCTTCATTGCCACTAAATCCAAATTCTATAATGTTATCATTATCATAAATATCTGAAACTAAAGGCTCTTCCATTAAAAGGTTAATCGCTTTTTCTGTATTATTTAAAACTTTTATTCGCACTCCATTTGTACCTGATACCTTTTTCATTATTTCATCAACAGTACCACTTATGACTATTTTCCCTCTTTCGATTATACCAATGCTAGTACATAGCTCAGCTAATTCAGGTAATATATGAGAGCTGATTAATATGGTTTTTCCCATTCGCTTAAGTTCTCTTAATATATCCTTCATTTGAACTCTGGCTCTAGGGTCCATCCCTGATGCAGGTTCATCTAGGATTAAAAATCTAGGATTGTGAATAAGACTTCTAGCTAAGCAAAGTCTTTGCTTCATACCTCTAGATAATGAATCTACGTAAGCATCAACTTTATGAGATAAATCTACTAGCTCTAATAGCTCTCCTAGCATTTTTTTCTTATCTGCTTTATTTAATCCTGCTATGTCAGCATAAAACTCTAAATATTCATCTACTTTTAGATTATCATAAACCCCAAAAAAGTCAGGCATGTATCCTATGCTGTTTCTAGCTTCTTTAATATTTTTAGATACATCTATGTCATCAATAAAGATATTACCTGAGGTAGGTTTTAGAAGAGTAGATATCATTTTTAATGTTGTAGTTTTACCTGCTCCATTGGGTCCAACAAATCCGAAAATTTCTCCTTCTTTAATTTCAAGAAAAAGATTGTCTACTGCTGTAAATTTTCCATATTGTTTAGTTAAATTCTCAATTTTAATCATTACTTGGCTACCCCCTTTACAGAAAATGTAGGCATCCACATTTGGTCTCTTCCATCTAGCTCAATCTTAATTTTTGCTCCGTTTACTTCATCATAATAGGTACTTTTGTTATTATTATCTATCACTATTGTAAAACCTGTTAATTCATCCCATTGATTACTATTATAATTAAATAACCAGACTTTATTGCTTGATGATAGTCTAGCATATGCTAAGTTAATGTTTATCTCTTCAAAATCAACTTTTTCATCTGATTTAATAGACATGACTACATTTCCTTGCCCGAAAAAGCTCTTATCATAAGGCTCATAGTTTAGTCCTTTCATTTCTAATATCTGAGGTAATAAAATACCATGTGGTATTTCCAGCGCTTCACCTTTTTCATAATTCAAATCAACTGGCATAGTAATAATATTTCTATCAATTCTCTCTGCCACTTTTCCATTTACAGTTATATCACTAGATAGCTTATCTGTATTCCAAGCTATTAGATATGCTCCATTGTTACTAGTGTTAAAGCCGTTATACTGTAAGAATCCTTCAAGTATCTCTCTTTTTATATCTTGTGAAAGTATAGTATCTTGATTGTTCACAGTATTTGGTCCTCTATTCCAAGGATAAATAGAATCTAGTACTTGATATATATCTTTTCTATGCATAGATCCAGTTTGGTTAGTAGAGTTTGAAGTATTCAAGCTAAAGCTTATAGATTTTGACTCTCCATTTTTTATATCTCCTATCTTATGAAAGTCAAGACCATAGAATAAAATAGTGTCTTCTAAATCCATATTTGTGTTGTTCTTTATTACTCCTGATATAGTGTTACCCTTTATCGTTAAATCCTGAGCTATACTCTGATCTAACTTATTAGTTTCCTTTAGTGCAATTTGCTGTACATCCCAAACTCCCTTATCTTTAAAAGATATAGTTTTGTTTTTTTGTAGGATATACTCTAACACAATATCTTCATTATCGAATTTCATATAATTATTACTATTATATCTATCATTTGGAGTTATGTCTGTGTTTTCACTTGAGCTAATATTTATATCTCCATTTTTAAAGCTTATGACTCCCGAGAAAGTATCTATATCGTATCTATTAAGATCATTATTAATGCTGATAATAGACACATTATTCATTAGAGGATTTTTAAAGCTAGTTCCTGAACCCCATATAAGCATTGCCAACGAAAATATAACTGCTAAGGCAGGAATGGTAACCCAAGCCATTTCTCTCCTGTCAAGCTTTCTTAAAATCAGATAATTTATTGGTCCTACAATTACGGTAAATATCATAAGTATAGCAATGATTATTTTTGCAGAAGGTGCCTTACTACTTGGAATATATTGGTTTATATTAAAAAACCTATATGGAGAATTGTTGCTATTTAAAATATCTCCTGAATAGGCTCCTGAAATATTGCCCGCTAATATTCCTTGTACAAACTTATCTTTCCCACTCCAATCTATAAAAGGGCTTAAACCTAAGTCAAAAGCAGATATTATGATTTTCCCTTTTCCACTACCTTTAGAGAAGATAATCGGCTGCGCTGCCTCTTCAAGAATAATGCTACCTGTACTAGATGTAGTGTTAACTATTGTAAGTGGTGAATTAGGAATAAATGGGTTTCCACTGGAATCTTTCATATTTTTGAATTCGCTAATTGTTGTGGCGCCAGTTACATTTATATAGTTTATATCCTCTAGACCTTTTAAAGTCTTATTATAACTAGGGCCTGTGCCTATTAATAGTACTCCTCCATTATTTATCCATTTTTCAAGGGCATTTTTTTCTTCAGTTGTAAGCTTTTCTGTGTTATAGTTATTTATTATTATTACATCTAACATATTTAAATATCTAACATCTGTAGGTAACTGTCCCTCTAAGTCACACATAACTGAGGCTCTATTACCGCTTTTCTCATCTGGATTAGAAAAGGTCATGAGTGGTAAGTACCATAATGATTCGTATTCATCGCTTAGTACTCCAACACCTACTACATTAGCCGCTTTGGCGTTAGGCATTGCTACGGGCTTATCTTCCCATATTATTTTGTCATTTTTATCTAAAATTCTTATTTTGTATTCACCTATATGTCTATCTAGCTTAAGCTCCATATTTATGGTCTTTGTAGCTCCTTTAGCTATATCTAGTTCCTTTGTATAGGCAGTATATAGTTTTTTATTTAAATTAGCAGTTGCATTTTCGAAAAGAATCTGAATTTTACCATTTACATCTTTTTCATTGTTTTTTACCTCAATATTTATGGGTGTAACATATTCATATTTATAAAATCCATTGAAGCCTATACTAGTCTTGACTTCAAAGGGTGCTTCTGCATAAGTCGTTGCAGAAAAACTAAAGGAAAATAAAATAAGTATAGTTACTATTAGTAATGTTTTTTTCAATATTTTGTACATCTTGCTTTCAGTCCTCCTTATATCGGTTATAGATGTTTAACGAAAAAGCCCCTTTTTTAGTTCCATTTACCCTATTATTATACTATACTTAATGAAACAAACTATGAAAAACTATAATATTAAGAAATTTGTAAGAAAAAAACAAAAAGCCCTGTATATGAATCGCTCATATATAGGGCTATAACTTTGAAATAATTATATTACAAAAGTTGCTCTAATCTTGCTTTATCAAAACCTACTATTTCTTCTCCATTTACTATGATTACAGGTACTCCCATGTATCCTTTTTGCATTAGTTCTTTTCTTGCAGTTGGATCAGTGCTGATATTCTTTTCTTCGTAGCTTACACCTTTTTCACCTAGATATTCTTTTGCCATTTTACAATATCCACATGTATTGCTTGAATAAATAACTACATTTGCCATTTAAAATTCCTCCTTGATTTCTTATTGTATTATCATTATACCCCTTAGGGGTATAATTAATCAAGAAGTTTTATTCTAAAATTATTATATATTACTTCTCCACTCTTTTAAAGTTAGTTTTCTTGACTTCTCTAATATTGCTGGATCATTTTCTGCTAATTTTTTAGCTTCTTCAAAGCTATCTACTTTGTAGATTACAAGTCCTCCACTATGGTCAGTAAATGGGCCTTTAGCGTATATTTTTCCTTCGTCTATGTACTTTTGAAGGTAAGCCTTATGTACATCTAGTATTTCTGCATCCTTTTTAGGATCTATAGTTTCCATTATAGCAGCATATAAAATCATTTTATTCATCTCCTTATGTTTTTTGTCTATTTTAATATATATTCTTATTTTAGGCAATGGATATGTTTTACGAAGTTGTACCTAGATTATAAATAATAACATTGAATTATTTGCTCTGGTATTTCAACATATCGAGAAAACAGCTCGATTTCTAGATTTCCATTAAAATCTTTATCTATAGTTTGAAGTACACATTCTCTCACTTTATTTCCATTGATACCAACTTCTTTGGTTGAACTTATAAATCCAATTGACGTAGCAGAATTATGACGTATTGGCTCTGAATCTAGATAGTCCTTCATCATGAAATTAAGCTGTACATTATCTGTAGTTTCATATTTAATAACGGCTAGATTCTTATTTCTTGGGCAAATACTTTCCAATGCTTCTATATGATGCTTAAGTATATCTTCTCGCATCTTGTCATCTTCTATTCTCTCTGTTTTTTGAATTATATCTTCATATGGATCAAAGGAATATATTTCATCTATATAAAAGTACTGTTCTTGTCCAAGTGATGAATCATAGTATTTAACTTTTGTTTCTATTTCTTGTTTGCCGAACTTTACAGTAATAGGGCATTGGATAAGTATTTCCTTTGAATCTCTACCAATATGTAGCTTCAATGACAAGTCTTTAGTAGCATCAATAATAGGGGTATCTTCGTCTCTAACTTGAACATATGAACCCATAACTAAACTTCTTAAAGGAGCTTCCTCCAATTCAGAAGGAATCAAGCCTTTTTCTGTGAAGTGTTGTAGCTGCATTAGTTCCTTTTTATTCAAATCATGAAGTGGACCATAGGTTGAAGAATCGAAACTAACAGTTTGTCCTTGTATTTCCATTTGCTTTATGTGAAAATACTTATTTATTTTATTTGCTTCAATTTTCCGCAGCAATTCTTCTCGATTTGTCCTAAACTCTCTCCAGTATTCATCATCTGGGTCTACGTCAAGTAAGTCCTTATCCTCATACATTATCCATAGACGGTTTTCATCTTCTTCTATTGTGTAGCTCAATAGTTGAACCTCTAAGCCTCGGATACTTACACGTTTGTTTATTATGTGTTCTTCTTTGGGAAGTAACATCAGTCGCTTTAAAAATTTTATAGTCATTTGCACCTCCTATAATGTTAATCCATACATCTTTGAAATCTCTTCAAGACCATTCTTAATTTCTTCTCTAGAAAAATTGGCTTCTTCTAACTCCTCATCACTTAGCTCACTTATTCTTCTATAAAAGTCAAGTGCTACAGCTAAGTGGTTTAGGTCATCGGCTACGATACGTTCAAATAACAAATTTTCTGCTTCGTTTATTCTTAAAGAATTTAGTAGTCCTACTAGTTCTTTATGCAGTAAGTCAGTTTGAGTAATATTTGTTTCATCAATAATTTCATATTTAATAATATCTTTCTTGAAGAAATATCTGGCAATTAATTGAATCATGCTCTGTATTTGTTTCATAACCCAGTCTTTTTGATAAAACATAATATCTTCTCCTCTTCAATTTGTATGAGCTAATTTATCATTATGTATTCCATAATATACTCTTCTGTAATAACATTTTATCTATATTTTCAACCTATAACCTCGATAGCTATCAATCTGCTTAAAACCCACCTTTAAAGCTGCATGCAACTCTTCATTTGCATCTTCGTCCACAAAGTGTAAAACTCTTTCTTTTCCTTCTTTAAAAATATCATAGAGTGACTCAGAAAAGAGATCTAGTTCAAGTCCGCAACTATTATACTTGCTATCTATAGTAACACAGCAAATATCCGCTAGTTTATCGTCTACCATTCTAATAAGGATACTTCCTGCTATTTTTTGTTTCTTAACTACTATGTATATCTTCCATATATTAAGGTTTTCAAAAATTCTTTCACTAGTCCAATAAATGTCAGGGTTATGTTTATCATGAAAAGCTGCATATTCATCGTAATATTCTTTTTCTAAGGGTACCACATCACTAGAGACTAAGCTTTTAATAAACTCGTTTTTTTCGAGTTCCATTGTTAAACTGGATTCAGCTAACTCTGCATTAATCTGTTTTAAAAAATTTATCGCCTCTTCATTTTCTGCTGGATATCCAAAAAACATCTCGTTACCTTCATAATTTTTTCTTAAATAGTCAATAAATTGAGTGGCTACGAAGTTGAAATCTCCTTTTGCAAAGATTCCACCCTGACCTTGTAAAAACTTGTTCTTTGTCTCCACAAACAAATTAAGAACTCCAATAATCTCTCCATCTTCACAACATACCAGTACCTTGTCTTCATTGTGATGGATTGCTTTCAAAAATCCATTATACATATCATCATAGCTTTCATACTTTGGAAAACTATTTTTAGCTTGAGATATCTCCCATGCTAATTTAACAACCTTTTCAAGTAAATCTTCACCAATTTCTTTTATCATGAATGTCCTCCTCTTGTTTATTTATACATTTTAATAAAGTATCGGATAACACCACAAGATGATTTTTTATCACTTCGAAAATCCTTGTCCATTTGTAAAACAAGCTTCAAATCTGAAAGACCTAGTTTTCTAAATCTTCTTTCTTGAATCATTGTATGCCTCCATAATATAAAATTCCTCAATCTTCTTAAACAAGTAAGGCTGAATTAAAGGATAAGTTAAGCTTTCAGGCATAGTGTCAAATAGTTTAATTTCGCCTATTTCAGATTTTGGCAATTCGTCAAGGTATTCCACTTCAGATAGAAATAATTGCCCATAAGATTCAGCTTCATCTCTAACTACTGAATATATACACACTGGAATGATATTGAACTTCTTTGCTCCAGTTTCCTCAATCAATTCCCTTGAAGCTGTCATGTCAATACTTTCATTTTCTTCTCTATGTCCACCTGGAATCTCCCAACTCAACCTCTCTTTATGTCTTACAAATATCCATTTATCCCTATATTTTGCCATAATAACTGCAAATTTAAGTTTATTGTCTTCCACTGTGTTTAATTCATAGAAATTAACCTTTAGCATATTATCACCCCTTTGACCTTTTTAGTCTGATTCCTACTTATGGTTTTACCATTAAATAAGGCAATGCCTTTTATATCTGAGCACAACTTGAATCGTTACCTCGTACTTAACAAACATCTCATTTTACTTGCTTATAGAATTTTCTTTTTCCAGTTATTCTGTTCTTTATAGTAATAGAATTCACTAACTTTATCAGATTCAAAAATACTAAACATTTCTAAAAAATCATTAGCAAGCACATATTTTTTTAAATCTTCTTTTTTGATCCAGAAAACATCTCCCTCTTCTGAAGATTTCAACTCTCCTTTAAATTGATCAGTTTTAAAAAATAAAACAACATATCGTTCGTCCTGCATTGTCTGAAACTGCTTTACTCCACATAAAGTTGGATTTTCAATAACTAATCCAGTTTCTTCAAAGACTTCACGCTTTACAGACTCTACAAAAGATTCGCCATGTTCTACATGTCCTCCGGGGAATGTAATTCCTGGCCAATTAGGATTACGTCTATTTTGTATTAAAATATATTCGTCTTTATATATCATACACATATTTGTAAAAACAGCATTCTCGCTTCGATTCATTTTATACCTCACTTTTAATTTCTAATTGTTATTGTTGCATCTGTAACATTATTTTTGTAAAACGCATGACATCTTTCTAATGTATACGGCTTCAATACTATTTTTTCTCCTACTAACTTCATGTAAATCGCCTCAAAAATTAGTTCTATAAATATATTTATTGCTTACAAATTCTTGTCTATTAATATTAAAAGCTTTATTTTACTTTAAGACAGTTCTAAGAAAAAAATCCCTGAATCTTTTAGCCATTTTATGTTCATTTGTTGAAACTTACAACTCTCTCCCACACTGATATTTGTAATTTCTATATATCATACCTTGAGATTTCATCATGCCCAATTTTTCATAAAATGCTTGCAAGCTTTCATCACAACACAAATCTACCATATAAAAATCTTTTAATTCTCCTAACATTTTTTTAACCAATTCTGATCCGATGCCCTGGTTTTGATATTCAGGTAATACTTCTAAAAGAGGAATATAAGCAGATAGTAACCCATCACTAACAGCATTAATGAATCCAATTATTTTGTTGCTTTTTTTATCTATTGCTACTAAAGACTTGTAGCTTTTCTCTAATATTTTTCTGTGCTTTTCTTTACTGGGAGGGTTTGGCCAGCCTTCAAAAAAGCCTTCTCCTATTTCTAATTGCTTCAAATCATCAGAATAAACTTTATATGAAATCAAAATATCACTCCTAAACTTATGAATTTTTAAAATTCTTAAAACTAACTTTCTTTTTAAACCCTATGCAATATATCTGACCCATCTCTTCTTTCTTTGCAACTTCAAATCCTACCCTTTCCCCTAACTGAATATAATATTTCATATCTTGTTCAGCTTGATCCCACAACACACCATAGGTTGTTGTAATCTTCTTATCCTTTAAATCAATTTCAAGTGGCACCAAAAATATATCTTTTATTCCTCCAGGGTATGGAGGAATAGTAGCATCCCATATAGTTAATTCTCCTTCATCTTTTAAAACTCTATATATCTCCTCAAAGACTTTTTGATGATACTGTTTTTCTATATACATCAATGTAAAAAATGACGTTGCTCCATCAAAAGTATTATTTAAAAATTTCAATTCTCTTGCATCCATAATAATTTTCAATGGTCCTTCTGCTGCTTCTTCAAGTTCATCACTCCTTGGATCAATTGCAATTACCTTTTCACCTAGAAGTTGTCCAATAATTCCTTCTCCTCCACCGCCAATATCTAAAACCTTACCTTTTTGGCTGTATTCTGTTAAATTAATGCTCTGAAGGTCAATTGAATACATTCTTTCATCTTGACTCATATGATAAGCTCCTTTCATCAATATAATTAACTACTCTACCTTTGTTCTTTTCTATGGCTTTTATATAGCCAATATTTGCATATTAATCTTTAATGATTTCAAACGAACGGCCTGCATAATCAATGATGCATCTGCAGTTCTGGATTATATCAGCAGCAAGCAAGCCCATTACTTGATATTTCTTCGTTGGAAATATATCTCGCTGTAAAACAGATGTATTATTTAATCTAATAACTTCATTGCCTATATTTAATTCGATATTTTCAGCTACAAATACTTCTTCTTCAACGACACCATCCACACCCGTTATAGCGTCTGCTTTTACTTGTTTTGTTTTTAAGAATGGTATGAAATTATGACTAAACATACTTTCAGTGTTTCCAGTGTCAAATCCAAAAAATATTTGCTTATTATCGAGCTCAGCTTTTATAATGGGCATATTATCCCAATCCAAATTTCCTTGGTTAGCTAAATTCGCAGGTTTCCGGATAGTGAAAGTTTTATTTTGAGAATCAATAGTCCATTTAAAATGCTGTAGAATATCCCATCCTAAGAATCCACTTACTGCTAAACTATTCCCACTTTCATCCACGCCAAAATCTAACGACTCATCAGGTACGACTGCTACTAGTATATTTTCAATTAATGCTTTACCAATTTGGCATGAACTAATATAGTTCTTTGTTAAAGAAGTGCGTATATTTGCATTTCCTCCACCAATAATCGAATCATCTGTAGGTATGGCGTCAATCAACTTAGATACAGAATTACTGATAACAGTTATTGATGCTCCCGTATCGTAAACAAGGGGTACTATCTTATCTTCAAATTGAACGTCAATTACAAACAAATTTGCAATCTTGGTTTTTGACATTTTGATTATTTCTGTTTCTGTGCCATATTTGACTTTCATATTTTTAGGATACATGTTTGCATCACCTTTCTTCAATTATTTCAGCCTCATACATAGGGAATCGTAGTCATAGCCTAGCATTTGCCTCGTCTATGAACTAACCCAGGACGCCATCTCCTTGCCAGTACTTTTCTCCTAGTGAAAGGATGTGTGAATATTATCCTAGCTATTTCTTTTCTTTAAATAACTTCTTGTTATCCCACTATCTATGAATCCATTTCTAATGTAGAATTTTTGAGCTGTCTTGTTGTTTAACGCTGTGTCTGTGTGCAAATATCTATATCCTTTCTTCAAACAATATTGAATTATATGATTAAGAAATTCTGTACCTAATCCTTTTCCTTTAATTTTCTTATCAATACCAATCCATACTAAATAAATAATATCTTTCTCTATTGATCCTGTAAGATTATCTATGTATTTAATTTCTGCACTTCCTAATGCATCATTATTCTCATCATATAGTATAAATTTCTGTCTATTATCATCTAATTCAGACACTCTAATATAACTATTATTTGGATATTCTAACTTCTTTTCTTTCATATCGCATATATAATAAATGTTTTCATGCTCAATTTCAAATCCTTCTTCACATAATAGCTTACCTACATAATTAAATTTCTCATGTAATTTACCATGATTTCCATTACAACTCATGCCCATTGCATGATAAAATGCATATATGTCTTTAATAGTGTTTTCTTTATAAAAATTCAAGGATAAATCTAACAGTGCTCTACCAATATCAGTTCTTGATTCCTCATAATATAGATTACGTATAACTCCTATTTTAATATCATTAGTAATCTTACCTGCTTCAGTAAAATGAAATGTAGGTATGCCGTATTGTATAAACCCCTTAGCTTGGCCATCTTCTGTTGCAACAAAAATATTATTATTTTTAAAAATAGTCATTCCTTCAAACGTATCATCAAATAAAGACTTTAGGAATGATTTGTATGTTGTCCTGTAAAAATAGGGTATGCTTTTCCCAATTTCACTCCAGTAACCAAATAGTATTTCTGCATTATCTCTATTAACTTCAATAATTTGCATTATCTTTCCCCCTCATTCGCTTTTTTTCACTCCAAATAATTTACACCTGAACTGGACTCGAGAAATAGACCATTTGGTTTAGCTTCGCTCATAGTGAATGATTTTACACCTCAATTACCTCACTATATTGGATGTCAATTCCATAATAATCAAGGGCTGCTTTTCTAATATCAATAATGTCGTTTGGAAGGTCATTTATTTTAAACCATCTTAGCTCTGAACATTTATCTGGTTCCATGATTTTAGGTATACCATCATACCTATTAACGACAAAGTAAATATCATAATATGCTTTTCCTCCATTATTACTAATGCGGTGAGATAAATGAACAAAAGATAAATCAATAATCTTCACATCAATACCTAACTCTTCTGCACATTCACGCACAACAGCCATTTTAGCTGTCTCACCCTCGTCAACATGTCCACTAGCTGCTATATCCCACTTCCCATCTTGATAGCCAGTATTTTTTCTACGATGCAATAAAATCTCTACTTCACCATATTTTACTTTCAAAATAATTGGAAATACTGCTGATAATGACTTGTAATGTTCTCCCATTTTTCACTCCTACAAATTACTAGTAATTCTTAAAATACAACTCCCTAGTTATAGTATAAAATCTTTGTTATCTCATTTACGACATAAAATATAGTTCTTATTTATATAACAACATCATTTATAATTAGCACTTTAAACTATTTCCTTATTCCTAATACTGAATATTGATTGCTCTGCACCGAATCTCTCAACTGTCTCCTCTAAGTTCATTCCTATCCTCTTTAACAGCCTACATGATGCTGTATTGGCTGATTGTGTTTCTGCTACTATTTTTATTAATCCTAATTTTTTAAAGGCATAACTAATGACATATCGAACTATTTCTGTTGCATATCCATATCCCCACCACTTGGGTAGTAACTGATATGAGATTTCAGTAGATATACCATCATGATGCAAATCTAAAGAGACTAGTCCTACAAATTGGTTACCTTCCTTATGTCTAATTACCCAATAAAAATAATCATTACTTTCATCACACATATTATTGAACTTAATCATATATATATTTTCTTCAATGATTCCACCAAGAAATTGCCTTACTTTCTCATCTGTATAAAGCATCTTTACGTCTTCATAGTCGCTTTTTTGTATTTTAGATAATGTACATCTATTAGTTTCTATCATTTTGCCTCTGTACTCCTTTAATCAAATACTGTATTATGATTCATTAAAGAAATTGTATGCTTCAGCTAGCTAAGGTAAAATGTCAGAAGATACATTTATTATTATGCTATGTCCAAATGAGATCATTTCAAGACGCGGCGTTACAAATGGAAAATTCCGTCTGCCTTGATTTTCTCTTGCTTCTGTGAAAATCAGACCATCTTTTAGGAAGTCATTCGACGAGCAATTATAGTCAATAGCAAGCTGTTGGTATACACAATCCATCATATTTTTTTTATTAATCATAAGCTTACCCTCCTAGTCAAATAGAATGTTGCATATTGACCTAAGATTGTGCCATGGTATCTCTTTCTAATTACTACATTGCTTGATGTTGTGATATTTGACACACCAGAGATCTCATCACCTGGAACATTAAAATATACATAGGTAATTAAACAGAATAATGCAACTATTGCAGTTCCAACAATTACCTTAAATGATTTTTTCATCATAATACTCCTTCACCATTTTTTGCTTTTATCCTTAGCTGTACTCTTAAATACTATTTGTCAGCTATATGCTGACCAAATATATCTTCATTTAGCAGTGTTAATCAAACATAACAGTTTCTCTAATCTATAAGTAACGTCAGTGATTCTAGACTCTTTCCTTTTCCATGAGTCAGATAGCGGAAAGCAAATATAATCTTTTACACTACAGAATAACATTTTTCATGCCCACTATCATAACAGAATCCCAAATATGGTGAATCTATATTCATAAAAATCTCATTCAAATAATCATGTCTGCGTAAGTTTTCTAAAGCAATATATATTCCTTTATTCTGAGAATAATCAACTATGTCTTTAAATCTTTCTATTCCCAATTTAGTAACAGGAGGAGGGTTTTTTCCAGTAGTTATATGAAGTACAACCGTCGAAATATTGTGTCTTGCGCAATCATCTATGCATTTTATATATAAATCCATTACTTCTTTTCCATCAATATTATCCTTCCATATTTCATTAACAGTATCAAAAGGGGCATGAATATTTTCCACTTCTAGCCCATATGCTCTGGCTAAATCAGGCAAAATATTTTTGTCTCCATCTATATCTTTATATTCATCTCCCCACCAAAGCATTACGCTATCAAATCCAGCTGCTCTAATTAGTTCAAATCTCCTTCTACTCTCAATAGGATAGCCAAACCAGTAATATATTCCAGTTTTCATATTCTTCTCCCTTTTCTGACTATTTGGTTTAATTTAACCCCGGAGGGAAACTGTTGTACTGTAGAACAACTGTATATTGATTCAAAGATTTGCCTAAATGAGCTTCCCTCATCCTTTCTTTCAAGCTGGTATAAATAATTTTTACTTTGGATTCTTCTGTTACGAATTGACTCTTAGTACTATACTCATGATTCATGCTGTTGTATTGTCTTTAATTTACTTGAAGTAACACAATAAATTATCATATTTATTAAAGAAACAAGAATTAATATATGTAGTAATATGTGATATAAGTCAGGTATGTAAATATTAGGAGATGATGTAAGTTTTATAGTATCTGCAAAATAATTTATTTTTCCTTCTGAAGGGCCGAATATAGTAAAATACCAATGCGATAAAAATTGAGCTAAGAACCATATTGATAGCCAACCTGTCAGAAAATATTTTCCTATTTTGTCTTTAAAAATATACCAGATAAATAAAGCTAAAAATAAAAGAAAAAACACCCCATCTTCTACATAAGATCTAGTAACCAAAATATGACCATCAATACTCACTCCCACCATATCTAGAGCAAACCATAATAACAAGCACAAATTTGAAATAATACATATTTTCTTATTCATTTCATCCTCCCTCAATCCATCTATAAGTCGGTATTACACTTAGCTTATCAATATTTACGATGCTATTATAGCATTGCATACTCTTCTTTGGTGTAAAATGTCTTAGTTCTTAAATATTTAGGAATATTTTGTTCTTCACCATTTATGATTATGTTAGCATACTTTTTCGCAATTTCTAGGCAGTAAATGTTATTATTCCCCAGTACCTTATCGATGCATCTCAATCTGATTTTCAAGTTATTATCTAAATTATAGATATCGAAAAGTGTCAGGAACTTCTTGCATCTTCCTTTAAACGCAAATTCAGGATCAAGATTCTCAAGATTTTCATTATCAAATATAAAATCAATCTGGAACCAGCCATCAACAAATGACAGGTCAGTTTTACAAAACTCTTCTACATACTGCCTGCTTTGATTAGCTCTTGATATTCTTGAAAACTCTTCAAGCTCATCAATGAAAGCTAATAACTCACTTGTATCACTTATACCTTTCATTTGAAATCTAGAACATGTATGATTTGTTACAGCATTAAGTATGTCATGCATAGAAATAAATTTAGTAATATCAATCTCATCCTGTATAATATTTTTATAATCATTATAGCTAAACTTAAATGTATTGAAAGAATAAATCGTTTTCATTAATAAAAATGCACTCATAATACCATGCTCATAATGTTCAAAATCATTAGAAAAATTTAGACGTTTTGTGAAATCAACTTGCATTTTAATGCCTGATCCTTCATTCATGTATTGCTGGAGTTTTTTATACTCTGTTTTACTTAATTTATCAAGTTCATTATCATTAACTAATAGTTTCCCATCATCTTCAATAAAAGCCTTTTCAAATATTTTTCCTATTTCATTTCCTTCTTCAGTGTCAATAGCAAAATATAATTCTATTCCATAACACATAAACTTAATAAAATCATTAATGAAACTTTGTTGAACGTCTGTGTAATTAAAATTAAATTCATCATAATTATTTACATGAAAATAAGGTAGAACTTTTTGAATACATTTATTAATTTTACCTATTTTTTTTATAGGGTATCCAAGATCATGTGTTAATGCAGTTATACACCATATTGCTTCTTCATTGTTTACTAAATTGTTTATAATATCTGATATATAAAGAAAATCTTTAAAAAGTATATTGTGTTTAGATGCCCGAAAGGAAACATCATAATCTTCAATTGCCTTTTTTCTTTGTTTGTTTTCATCAATTAAAATATCCTTATAATCGTCACTTTTCTTTATATATTCTCCAAGAAAATATACCCAAAGGCAATGCATAGTATGATCCCTGTAAAATGAGTCTGAAGCAAATATCAATTCTTCAAAATTTACATATTCATCAAAGTATGTAAAAATATCATCATAACCGCGTTTATCAGGATCTATGTAGCTCATAGCTGCTTCAAAAAGAAGTTTCCATAAACTTTTAGCAATTTTAATTCTATTGTTCAAATCTTTTTCTTCTAAAAGTAATTTAATTTCTTCTGAAATACTTTTTTTAAAGTTATCCTTACTCTCCAAAAATTTTACATTATCATTTTTTATCTGTTCTAGATAAAATTTTAGAACAATTCTTTCATCAACATGTGCCATCTTTATTCCCCCTAAAATCATTTTAGATAAATTATACCATATTTGCAGATTATCGCGTCCTATACTATGTCTGTATATACAACATCGCCGAACTGAACCTAGTATTTCAGCATTTTTTACTTCACAAAACCATTCCCAACCTTCTTCATTCCATATATCAAAAATTTTAGAGTTTATTTCTGTGTTTTTTATCCATATAATTTTCTTTTCTTAGCAATATGCCCTTTATAAACTAATATTTTTCTTTTCCTTTAACCATTTTCTGAAATCATCTACTGAACTCACATTTTCCTTCATCACAGCTGTGTATATATCCATACTAAAAACTTCTTTTCTATATAATGGATTATCACAAATGCTTTGCTTAATTTTTAGAATCGGTTCCTCCATTTGCTGACTAATCTCTTGTTTAAGTTCCTTAGCTTCATTTGATAATTTCTCAAAGTTTCGGGATTTTAGGACAAATATATCAAACTTCCATGTATGTACTTTAAAGAGATTAGAATAAACTCCCCAATATAGTCCGTCTGGCTTTCCTCTTTTTAAAATAGTCTCATCCCTATAATTCATTTTATATGGACTTAAGATTGAAGCAATCTTACCACCTAATTCAAAGAATTTTTGTTTATCCATAGTATCATTTCTGATATATACATCTAAATCTCTCCACGTCATAAGATTCAAGTAATAGCTACCAGTAACAAAAACTTCCCCAAATTCCCCCATCACTTGTAATAAACCCATATCATATAGAATTTTATTAGCTTCCCTTAAAATATCCTCACTTATTTTTCTAATTTCCATATAGTCCTCCTTCATCAGAAAAATAATTTAATTCCTTAAAAGTATATGTTAGTTAATGGAATGAGCCGTGCATATGCCAGCTCACTCTATCGTCTCTTTCGCTATGTCAGCTAACCATTGAGAGTAGACCTCTACAGGGCGATTAAACCAATTATTCCAATCTAAATTAGGATTGGGCATCTGAAGTGAGCTATGCTCAATAGGACAAGAAAATGGTCTATATTTTGAAACATCATCTGCTAATGTTATAAATCCTAGCTCATTAAAAAACTTTTTTGTCATTGTTGTCTTTCCAGCACAAGCGCCTCCATTTAACCAATACACATGCTTTAATTGCTCTTTCAAATAATTATCATTTATTTTCATTTCTAACCCTCCATTTAGTTTTATTAATACAAACTAAATGAAGCTTCTTAATTTCCTAGCCTCAATAACAAAATTCTGATTTCTCATTATATTACCTCCAAATTTTATTTGATAAAGTGCTGCCAAATACTATTCCACATATTGCACATTCTATGAAAACTTCAATGTAATTTATCATACTCTATATAATTTGTATTTATATTGATAACTTCCCAATTTTAGATACTATTTTATTATAAATTGTCTTCATATGGGACTCATCTGAATATATGTCTATGTAATTAATAGGTATCCACTTAACAGCACTATTCTCGTCGGGCTTAATAATAAGCTTTTCATTCTCATCAGCTTGGGCTAGATATACCGCTCTATTTTTTCAGACCTAATACAACCAATTTTATGTAATGTGGTATATCCTCTATAAATTGATTTTACCTATAAAGCCTATGCTTGATATACTACTTCAAAATCTTCAAAAATCACTGGCATATCATTTTTAAACTCATATCCAAGTTGTTTTCCCTCTTCTTTGAAGAATTTAATATGTCCTACACGCCATGATTCTAATGTATCATCTTCGCCCTCACGCTTACAAATATCATACGTAATATCTGAAAATGGAATGATTGTTACCGCAGTTGTTTCAATAACACATCGTGGCACACCTTCCCAATCAGTGACAATACTTAAATCGCCAACCTCAGGTACACGTTCCCCTTCAATTTCATAACTCCATAAACTACTTGCTGTAGCTTTCTTTTGCCCAATTAACACCAAGCGCAACAATTCATTGGCCCATTTTTCAGTTAATTCAAAATGAAATATGCTTAAATACTTTGTCGTTTCACATCTACCTGTTTTTATCAAGAACTCTTTCCAAAATATATCAACCTTCTCTTCTGAATATTTTTCGTTTTCCACTATTGTTACCTCCCTTGGGTCCTACATCAGTTATTCCGTTATGTATACTTGCAACTATGGCTAAATATTCGATATATAACATGACAACAAACATGATTGAGCTTAATTAAAATAATACTTATTTTATTCAATTACTCCATACTTTCGTTTCCAAGGTAAACATCTGTTTTTTCATTGTTAAAAAGACGAATTACTTGAAAACGAAGTTTTGACGGGTATAGGGGTGCCTGGCATTATATAAAAAATATCACCATTATCATTAATTTTTGATGCTAACATTTTCCCGTCTTTTATAATAAAAGCCTTTGCAGAATTGCAAATTTTTCTTTCCTTATTGTGCTTCAAGATGTTCTTCCATTAGTCTAATAATTTCTATATCGTTATATTTTTCTTTAACTTTTTTCGCAAGACTTTCTATGCCAAATATTTCTGTAAAAGTATGACTGCCTATTATCAAGTTCATTCCTATGAATTTAGCGTATTCTATGGTGTATAGAACTTTTTCACCCGTTATGTAGACATCGCAATTTTTCTCAGCTGCCACTCTAAGGTCTGTAGTAAAGCCTCCACCCCCGCAAACTAATCCTATCCTTTTTATGGTTTCATCTTTAAATTTCCATGCTTTTACTGGCTCCTCTAACAATGTCTCTAGTTTCTGAACTAAATCTTCAAATGTTATCTCTACATTAGTCTCTGTTATACGTCCGCAATGGAATCCATCCTCTAAGTGGGTTTTTTCAATAATTTGTAGACCTAATTTTTCAACTAAAGAATTATTTGTTCCGAAATCACAGTCATCTAATGGGAGATGGTTGAAGTAATGTGAAATATTATTTTCTAATAGCTTTTCTCTGCATGCATCTTTAAGTCCATATATAAAATCCCAAGCATCATGATGTGTTATCATCAAATCAACCTTGTTTTTTCTTGCTTCTTCAATGGTATCTAGTGTTAAATTTGTACAGTATCCGATTTTCTTTATTTCCTCTGTCCCTCTTACTGTAATTCCACTTTCTTCATGAAAGCAGTCATTATCTTTAGTGTCAAATAAACTCAATATAAACTCTTCTATTTCACTTAATCTCATATCTATATCCACCTGTTCTTATTTTTTCAAGTCAAAGCTCTTCATTAAATAGATTAACGTTGCTTCACTTATCAATCTTTCAGATATACACAATAATCTAAAATCACTTTTCCATTCTCATCTGGTGTTGTAAAACGTGGACAATTATAGCGTTCTATAAACCAAGTATCTTCTGCGAACTGCCATCCTTCCTCTTTTATTCTTGACATACACATATCATGTGGTTCTTGCCCATAGATTTCTCCATTATCCTCGCATCCATATATCCAGCAAGTGCCAATATCACCTGAAGGGATATCAACGTATGTAAAACCATCTGGAACCGGTGTCTGTTCTGAGAAAAACATTCCGATCCAATATTCAAACTCATCTGTACATCTCATGCAGCCTAAATAAGCACCTTCATTTTCAGGTAAACTCTCAAGTTCTTCAAGGATATTGAAATATCCTTTTTCATGCCATTCGCACCACTTGCTGCTAAAACCGCCCATTTCATCTCTGTCCTTATTTGTGTATCGTTTTCCTATAAGCCTTAAGGACGGAAAGCTTTCCTTATAAACCTTAATAATCTCTACCATTAAAATTCCCCCTCTCATTGACTTAGGTAACTTTATATTAGTTATTACTTTCCCCCATCCCACTCATCATAGAATTGCTGTAAATAAAGTTCCATAAATTTATGTCGTTCTTCTGCTATTTTTTTGCCTGTTTCTGTATTCATCAAATCTTTTAAAAGTAATAACTTTTCATAAAAATGATTTATACTGTGACTCTCATTATTTTTGTATCGTTCAAATGTCTCATGTAATTCTGGTTTGATGTCTGGATTATAAATCACCCTTTCTTTATAACCACCGTATGCAAATGTTCGAGCGATTCCAATAGCTCCAATAGCATCTAATCTATCTGCATCTTGAACAATTTTCCCTTCTATAGTCTCCATTGGTGATTTCACCTTGGCACCTTTGAAGGAAACATTTCTAACTATGTGTTCAACCTGTTTTATTGTATTCTCATCTATACTTAAGCTTTCAAGCCACTCTCTTGCGACTCTTGGTCCCACTTCTGTATCACCACCATGAAATTTAAAGTCTGCTATATCATGTAATAGTGCACCTAAGCTTACTATAAACTCATCTGCTTCTTCGCTGGCTACAATATTCAAAGCATTTTTATATACTCTATATACATGCCACCAATCGTGTCCTGAACCTTCTCCTTCTAGCTTTTGTCTAACAAACTGAATAGTTTTATCAATGATTTGCTGTTTGTAATCTGTATCCATCTTTAGTGTCCTCCTCAATTTGATGTAATAAAATATAATTATTAGAATTACGTTCTTGTAACATTATAAATCGTGGTGCCTTACTAGAATAAAGGATTAATTGTATAAAATTGCAAGAGATATTATAATTCAACAGCATATATACGAGAACTCTCGCCCCATGGATGATAGCCTGTACCAATATACTTAAATCCATACTTTTCATAATACCCGATATGATCTGTGCAAAGGTATAAACGAGAAAAACCTCCCATTTTTGCATCTAATTTTGCCTGTTTTAAAAGAATAGAACCATAATCATTTCCCCTGTATTCTTCCTCAATATATAGTGCACAAACCCAGGGATATAAATCCATACGGCTGATAAAATCATTTGTTATAAGACCAGCACAACCAATTATTTTATCATTGTCATACAATAGATACCATTGGGGTAATGGACTAGTAGTCGTTATACAGTTTGTTATACAGTCATCATAGACATTCATACTATTTGGAGATGCCCATTTACTTTGAAAGTACTTAATTGCCCTATCTTTATATTCAGGAGATTTTCTTATAGATATAACTTTCATTTGTTTCACCTCGATAATGTTATTTCCTTCTTTTGAACACTGCTATTGCTTCTCTACTATACCCTTGAGCTGCATTTGAAGTAAAACAAGAAACTAGCTCCCATCCTTGCTCTCCAAGCTTATTCAATTCGTAGTCAAAGTCCTCTGTTTCCAATATACCTCCACTAAAACCCTTAAGCTTAATCTTGATTGTTTTATGTTCCCATCTATCCATTTTTTTCTTCCCCCTTAATTAAATTCACATATATTTATTGTAAGTTTAATCTAATTATAAATCGGTTTGATAATGCTTTCGCATTATTGAACCCAATCTATAACTCTCTTGCCTAGATATATATCTGGCTTTCCCAATCCGTTTGCATCTGGCATAACACCAATAATTTTAAATCCTAATTTCATATAAAATTCATATGGATGTCCCTTTAAATTCTTTATATCTCTAATTCTATCTAACAAATTATCGTATAGATCAATATTAGACAATGATGTCATATTATTTTCATCATCGCTGCCTACCTGAATAGTTATTCCACCTCTTTCTCTTACCTGTTCTTCTAGGTCATTAACTAGTAGTCTTCCTATTCCTTTTTTTCTATGATTAATATCAACTACTAATGGGTGCAACTCCCATACATTTCCGTTATATTGGCTTATTCCACCAGCCCACCCTAAAACGTTATCATTTTCATCTACAGCAATCCTACATATTCTATCTGTATTCAAACATTCATCAACTTCTTCTAGTGCGGCTTCTAAATCAGGCCATGCATGTGGCCAGTTCCCTTTAAATCCCTCTACTAAAAGCTGAGCTGATTGCAGAATATATTTTCCATCTTCTTTTTGCATTGTTTTAATTTGCATAGATACACCTCCATTGTCCAATACAAAACTCTCATTTCATTATTGCTACTATGTTTCATTAAATTAAACCAAAAAAATTTACTTAGATTATAATAAATTTTTTATCATTATATCTCCAGTCATAATTTCCACTAACTGTGAATTGCATTTTTTCTGCTACAATATCAATATGAGTAGTATATTCACCGATTGTAGGACCTAATACAGCAAAAATTATTAGGAATGTTAAAGATAAAACTACAATAACAAAATGTAATGTCAATGCTTTAAAGTTATTTTTCATATCTACTTATCTCAGCTAGTATTCACTTAAATAGTGAATACTAAGGACAAGCATTTATTTTACTCTTACGTACTCTACAATTTGTTTAATATATTCCTTATCTGTCCAGTCTTTTTCAGAGCCAATCGCTTGCATTAATGCGGTTTCCCATGGTTCATAGGTACTTGGATCTTTCTTAGCAACAGCTTTTTTTAACAGATTACACAGTGTTCGATCTTTCCAAGACATATTTTTTTCATTCCATGCACCTCTACAATAAAAGCAAGGAATATGTGAGAACTCTCCCTTAAAATTATTTTCTTTTAAAATAGTCATTGCTTTTTCATCATATGGAGATGCTCCTACTGCGAACACAATAATCTTTTTGTTTCTTAGTCTTTCATAATGTTTTTTCAGAAAAGAAAACCCGGCAATTCCAGTGGCATATATCCCACCACCCAAAATAACTACATCATATTTTTCTATCTGCTCAACTGTGGCTTTTTTTGTTTCAATTAAATCACATGATAGTTCTTCCCCTAACCATTCTGCGTATTTCTTTGTTGCTCCATATTTAGATTGATAAACCACAACTATTCTACTCATTATTTCTCACTCTCTTTCATAAAAAATTTATCAACTGCTTAATAAACCTAATTCACTAATCAAACATTCCTGACATCACTTGTTATAATAAATCTCATTTCCATTAATATTACCTCCCGAATTCTGTATCGGATATAAAAATAATTCATCGTATGTATTTATTGTAAACTTAATCCCAAAAGTTGTCTATGAACTTAATGCTAAAATAAGGAGTTTTTATTTTGAGTTAAGTAAATCAACAAAAAACCCCATCTAGAAGGATTATTCCTACTAAATGGAGTTCAAAAATTTTTCTAAAATTCTGGTGGTAATGTTAGCATTTCTTCGTAGTTAAATACTGGTCCATCTACACACATATATTTACTTCCTACTTTACAGTGTCCACATTTTCCTATACCACATCTCATGTGTGTTTCTAGTGATGTTAAGATATTTTCACCACTTAAGCCAAGTTCTAAAAGGTCACTTGATACGGACTTTATTCTGTTTGGTGAAGCACATATTATTGCAGTAGAATTATCCCAGTCAAAGTCTAAGTCTTTAATTAAATCATTCATATATCCAACATAAGCATCAACTTCATCAGTTGATTTAGCTAGAGCGTAAAGTACTTTAACTCCATCTATCTTGCTCCACTCTATTAAGTCATCTCTATATATTAGATTTTCGTAGGATCTTGAACTTGCTATGATAACTACTTTTCCATAGTCTCCCCTATTTTCAGTTACTCTCTCAATAGTAGTACGAACTGGCGCTAATCCAACTCCACTACCTACTATTAGAATATCTCTTCCTTTAAGCTCATCTACAGGAAAGCCCTTACCAAATGGTCCCCTCAATCCTACCTTATCTCCAACTTTCATATCATGAAGAACAGTTGTTACTTTACCCGCTTTCTTAATATAAAATTCTAGATAATCCTTTTTAAAGTCACCTGAAGGAATAGATATAGCTATCTCTCCTACACCAAATACAGTTATCTTAAAGAATTGTCCTGTATATTTTAAGCTTTCGTGTAAAGACTTGTCCTCATACTGAACAACAAATCTTTTTATATCACTTGTTTCTTGGATAATGTCTTTAATAATAGCTACCTTAGGTGTGTAAACATATGAGCAGTCATCGTTACACTCATGTTGTTCTGGCACTACCTTAGTACTTTCTTTTGCTTTTTGGTCTAGCTCCTGAATTATCTTGTCATCATATTTTTTCCCTAGCTTCTCCATTATTTCAACTATATCTATAAATACTGGACAAGCATCTATACATCTACCACAGCCTACACAGCCTTTAAACCCATATCTTTCATCAATGTATTTCATCTTATCAAAAATTCTATATCTAACTCTAGAAACTTCATCTCTTGGGTTATGTCCTCCTGCATTTCTTGTAAATGAATCCGCTTGACAAGAATCCCAGTATCTAACTCTAGAGCCTGTTCCATCTCCATTATCCTCATCTACTACATTGAAACAGGTACATGTTGGACAAACATTAGTACAACCAGTACATCCCATACATGTCTTAGATAGCTCTTTCCATATTTCATCATCAAAGCTTTCTTCCAACACTTGTTTAGCATCTAGGATTCTTAGTTTCTTAGAAAATCTACCTAAAGCTAATTTGTATGCTTCTTTCTTTTTATTTGAAATCTCCTCGTGTGTAGGCATAAAAAGATGAGCAGCTATGGCTATCAGCTCTTCTCCCTTCCTTGTTCCTATCTCAACCAGATATGAATCGTCAGTAGGAGTAAACAATAAATCATAACCTTTTGTAGCAAATGGCCCTGTTCCTGTTGAATTACAGAAACAGTTGCTACCAGGGTTTGTACAATTTAGTGCTATGAAATAAGCTTTTTCTCTCTTTACTGCATAGATATTATCCTTATATCTTTCATAAAAGAACTGATCTAGATAGTTAATACTATTGGTGTCGCATGGTCTTATTCCAAAATAAACTCTTTCTTTGAACTCTTCACCATTTATATGAGAAAGTTCTATACTGTCGCCTTTCTTTTCCCATTTGAAAAGCTCTTCCTTTTGTCCAAAAAGATATTTCTTTACAGGAAGTGCAAAGTTAACATATTCCATAGTAAAATCATTGCTATCCATATATGGAAGAAGATCTACTACTCCATTATGCTTCATAGGAGCATATACATCGAAAGCTTCCTTCCAACTATCTAAAGCCTCTATTAAATGTGATTTTTTTAATAGATACATTTTATTTTGCCACCTCTATTCTAACTGAACAAACCTTAAATTCTGGTATCTGTGCTATTGGGTCTAAGTTTCTATTAGTTAACTTATTTACAGGAGATTCGCCAAAGTGTATAGGCATGAATACTACTCCTGGATTAATCTTATCTGTAAGTTTTGCATCTACAACTATTGAACCCCTTCTTGAAGTAACTCTTACTCTTGAATTATCTCTAATTCCAAGTTCTTTAGCATCAGTAGGATTTATTTCGATAAACCCCCTTGGCTGTTCTCTGTCCAGAGCCCAAGATCTTCTAGTCATAGTTCCTGTATGATAATGATGTTGAGTTCTACCTGTAGTCATTATAAATGGGTAGTCATCGCATATTACTTCTCCAGAACTTCTATACTCATTTGCAACAAATTTACCTTTGCCTCTAGAGAAGTTTTCTCTATGCAGATATTTTGTTCCAGGATGATTTGTATCTGTACATGGCCATTGAATACCTTCACTATCAATTCTTTCGTATGTTATTCCTTCGTAAATAGGAACTACCTTTCTAATCTCTTCCATAATATCTGAAGGTGAGTTGTATTCTAAATCAAAGCCCATAGCTTTAATAATTCCTGATAATATTTCCCAATCAGGTTTACTGCCTCCTACTGGTTCTATAACTTTTCTTACTCTTTGAACTCTTCTTTCTGTATTTGTAAAAGTACCGTCCTTTTCCATAAAACTTGAAGCAGGTAAAACTACATTAGCCATTTTTGCAGTCTCAGTCATAAATATATCTTGAACTACTAAGAAATCTAGATTTTCTAGGGCTTTCCTTACATGATTTGTATCTGAGTCTGATAACAATGGATTTTCTCCAATTATATATATTGATTTTATTTTATCCTCTATTGCAGCATCAAAAATCTGGGTAACTGTCAGACCTTTTTTTCTTGCAAAATCGCTTCCCCATGCCTCTTCAAATCTCTTTATAGCCTTTTCATCATTAGGTTTTTGATATCCAGGTAATGAATCTGTTAAGGCTCCCATATCGCAAGCTCCTTGAACGTTGTTTTGTCCTCTTAGAGGATTTAAGCCTGATGATGGTTTACCTATTTGTCCTGCTAGCATAGTTAGATTAGCAAGAGCAGAAACATTCATACTCCCTGTAATATGCTGTGTAATACCCATGGTATAGAGGATTGCTGCATTTTTACCTGATGCATATGTCCTTGCAATCTCTCTAATAGTCTCCGCAGCTATCCCTGTGATTTCAGCAGCCCATTCTGGTGTATATTCTGCGACTGATTCTCTTAATTCTTCGTATCCTTCTGTTCTCTCTTCTATAAATTTCTTATTCTCTAAGCCTTCTGAAATAATTACATTCATTATACTGTTAATGAAAGCAAGATTTGTACCAGGTTTAATTTCTGCAAATATAGATGAGAACTCTACTAAAGGTATTCTTCTAGGGTCTGCTACAATCAATTTTGCTCCGTTCTTCTTTACAGCCTCTATTATTCTCATTCCAATTACAGGGTGTTGTTCTGTAGTGTTTGAGCCTATTACAAATATTACGTCCGAGTTTGATATTTCCTCTATTGAGTTAGTCATGGCTCCGCTCCCAAATTGTGCAGCTAAACTAGCTACAGTAGGGCTATGTCAGAGGCGGGCACAATGGTCAATATTATTTGTTTTTATAACACTTCTTGCAAGCTTTGTAGCTAAATAGTTTTCTTCATTTGTACATCTAGCTGATGATAGTATACCTATTGCGTCAGAGCCATAATTATTAATTGTATTCTTAAAAGACTGTGCAATATGTTTAAACGCTTCTTCCCACGTTGCTTCTTTAAAAGTTCCGTCCTGCTGTTTAATTAAAGGCTGCTTTAATCTATCACTATGATGAACAAAGCTATACCCATGCCAGCCTTTAACGCAAAGTTTTCCTTGGCTTACTGGATGATCATGCTTAGGAGTTATTCCTACTATTTCATTATTTTCCACATTTACATAATAATTACAGCCGCAGCCGCAATATCCACATGTAGTTAATACATTATTCATTCTTAGAAGCCTCCTTTAATTTTTCTAACAATTAATTATAACATGTTAGTTCACAATATTAAAGGCGGTTTTTGTTAACAAACATTTTCTTCTAAAAAAGTTTTAATGAAAGATTGATTTATCTAATTTGCATAGTTTGAATAATATGAGCAAACTACCAAAAGGACTTATGCTTTTTTGACTAGATTAGATTCTTTCAGAAATAAGATTTAAGTCTGCAATCCACTGTTTTAAAGTATTCGAATGCTTTTCCAATATAGCTGGTTCTTTTTCAAATCCTTGTAGCAATTTGTATTGCCGTGTATAATATTCCCTTAGCTTTTCAAAATCACCAGAATATGTACTTAAAATTTGATAATTCTCATTTTCAAGCTCTACTTCTAAGTTTTTCATATTAATTAAAAATTGTTCAGCTGAAACACCTACCGTCTTTTTAAAATCCCTAAGTACCCATTGCCTTTCAAATATATTTCTTGCTATCCATCCATCATATTGTTCTTTGTATATCTTAATAATTTTTTTAACTAGTGGAATAATTTTTTCGTATTCTGTTTTCTTTTTACCATCTTGTTCCGTTTTATTTTCTAATAGTCCCAATTTCAATAAAACTTGAATAGAACCTATTTCTTGTCCATTATACTTATCAGCTAATAAAACAGATAAAGCAAATCCACATCCTGCTTCCTCAACGCCTAAAATATGGCCTTCATTCATCTCATAAAATTCTTCTGTTGTCATTCCTATCATATTTGAAACTACTTTGATACCTTTCATAGCAGTCTCTGTTTTTACAAGTCCCGGTCCAATCGAAAAAGTATTAACGTTTGTTTTTTCTAATTCTCCAGATAAAGTATTGCAAAGTTCAACTTGAGCGATTTTAAACACTTCGTATGCCCCCATATAAGGAGCTGCCCCTGATGAAGGAACAAAAACAATAGTACCAGTATTTCTTCTCTTCATACCAGGAAGAAATAGCTGAGTTAATAACAGCGGTGCTCTAAAATTAACCATATAGCTTTTATCCCACATTTGTAGTGGTACTTCTTCTACAGCACCCATTGCAGTTATAGTAGCATTATGAAAAATCACATCAGGACAACCGTATTCTCTATTTATATAATCATACATAGACATAATTTGCTTATCATCTGCTAAATCAATTTTATAAAAATCTGCTAAGTGACCACTAAAGGTATTGTTAAGATATCGTTCTGCATATTCACCTTTCTCGTTATCAATTTCAGCAATAATTACTTTTGACCCCATATAAACAAATGCTTTAGCAGCTTCAAAGCCAATTCCACCACCTGCACCTGTTAACAAAATTACTTTCCCGCTAAGTGCATTTTTCAATGACTTGTCTTTTTCTATCAACATTTCAAGTATCCCCCACAATTTTCTTTAACAGTCTACATTATGACTTATTAGAATATTGTGTTTCTGCTACTACTCTTTTAAATCCTAATTCATTACTAGAGAAACTAGTCCAATAAATAGATTATCATCTTTTTTCTAATTACCCAATATAAATAGTCATTGTTTTCATCACACATATCATAAAACTTAATTCTATATATATCTTCCTCAACAATTCCACCAAGAAATTGTCTTACTCTCTCATCTGTGTAAAGTAGCTTTACTTCTTAAAAACTCTATCCAACAGTCTAATGCTTATGCTTTAGATGAGTTTATTAAATTACTCACTTGCATACTTGGATCAACGTATCTTAGAAAGGCTTTGTATCAAACTACATGTGCTGGAATTTATAGAAGGCCTAGTGGATATGCTAATACTGTATTAAGAGCTTATTATGATAAAAAAATAGCTAAAGGGAAGCCTTCTAGAGTAGCTATTATTGATACCTCAAATAAACCATTAAAAATTATCTATGGTATCCTAAAAAGCGGTAAACCTTTTGATTTAAACTATTAATAATTAGTATAGATTATTACCTTGCAGCAGCATTTTTAAAACCTATCTTACAGTAGGTTTGTTTGCTATACCTATTTTTACTATATTCTACATTTTCCCAAAAAAACCTTGACAACTATTAGCTGGTTTATAGGAAGTGATGACGCCTTTTACCACAATAATTTTATAGTTAATATAAATAGTAATTTGACGCAAAAGTCCATTCCATACATTTTATTCAATATACTAAAACTTATATTATTCGTTTGTTAGTCTAGATCATGGGAATATACTATATCAAAACTACTTTCATTTACAACAGATAGTTCTAATCTAACAATTTTCCCACTAAATTGAATAAATCTTTTTGACATTTCTCCAATAACAGTCCCTAAATCCTCTGTTTCACTGTAAAAAAGTGATATATGAGGTAACCACAGTCCACTATCGGCTCTTGTCCACATATTGCAATAAGAATCAAATTCTTGATGATACTCCTCATAATATTCTAGCAATTTTCCTGAAGTAGAAGGTATGCAAGCTATACAATTAGTTGTCAAAAATCCTAACGCTGAACAGTTGATATCGAACGACTTTTTCCCCTCTGAAAATTTCTTAGTATACCTCAAGATTTTATCTACATCAACATCGATAAAACTTGCAAATGTAATATGCCCATAAATAGGATTATATTCAATATCAAATACTTCTAAAGCTTTTCTAATTTCATCTAGTTTTTGATTAGTTTTTTCATCTAGTACCCAAATAGCACATACTTCTTTGCCCATTTGTTCCTCCTCTCTTTATATAAAATCCTTCTATCACAAAATCATATAATTTTATACCATCTTACTTTCTATTAAACTGACCACGAAAAACTGCCCCGATATCATCATTTCCTATAACGTTCCCGTATTTGCGACGTCCCTGAGCTGGACCTCAAAGATAGACCCCATAGTGGAGCTTTGCTCCCAGCGAAGGGATGTGGTGCACATCGCCCAAAAAACTTGCCCGAGTGCACCCTTGCGCAAATACCTTGTTAGATGATGCGGCAACGTCTTTTCATCAATGATCTCTAACATAATATAAAGAATGCGTACTATCTCAAATCTCCATTCCTATCAAATTTTTTTCGAAGTGCCATTTCGGTTGGTATCAATGATAAAATCATTATTGCTAAGCCAATATAGTTAATCCATATGGATACAACTTCATAGTTATCTTTAAATAAAAACATTACAATTATAGAAATTACTAACCAAATAACTCCAACCCATCTCCAGACCTTAGCATTATGCATATGAGCAAACTTCCATGTTTCGTTATTTTTCATAGACATTGAAGTCCTATATCCATATGCCCAATTTATGCTTTTAGGCGGATGACTTTTCCATAAGACTCCAAATATAATCATCATAACTGGAATTAAAGAATTCATAACTAAAAGAAATATAAACATTCAAATCACTTCCTTCTTTTCACATGCATGAAATTACTGATACGACTTATTTTATAAATTATGTGTATTAAGTTTACTATAGATTATGCTTATACTATTCATTTGTCTGCATTGCTAAATATTTCTTCACAATCAATTCTGCATTTTTGGAAATGTCCTTAGTTCCGTCTACTCGCAAAACTGGGCAAGACAACTCTGTCACCCATTGTTCAATCCTTGACAGAGAACGTGAGGCTACGAAATCAGCAAATTTTTTGTGTTGCTCATACATATCGCCACCTTTGCGGATGCGTTCTCCGTATTTCTCATACTCTCTTTGCTCTACGCGTTTAATACGCAGTTCAATCGGTGCTGAGATAAATACAGCGAGTTCGTACAACTGTGGAATAGTGTCGCCAAAGTCTCCAGTGACTGCTGAGATGACAAAAGAGTGATGTTTCTTTATGTCAGAAAGCATTAAATTCAAACAGTCTTCATGCGAGCGTTCTACCGTGTATGGAATTTCTGATTTTTCAAAGTGATAATCCTCTATGTCCATATGCTTAAATTTCAAAATGTTAGCCAACTCACGTCCAATCGTAGTCTTACCGCTTCCGTTTGCTCCGAATATGATTATACCGTGTGGATTACTCATTTTTAGACCTCCTGGAGGAACTTTGCTCCCGGTGAAGGGATGTGGTGCTCACCACCCTAGGATTGTTCACCCGTGCACCTTTACGCAAATACATTGTTACCCGAAGTCCCGCTTTATGAATTGTTGTGAGCTTAAACAATAGCACTTTATAAATTATAGCATATTTTGGTAGGATATACAGTAAAATGTATGACATTATTAATGAAAGCTAATAATAAGAATAATATTAAGTTGGTAAAAAGTTGTAATATAGTTGATTTTTGTGGACAAGGGGTGATATAATATGGACAAGAATGGTAACAAACAAGGGGTTAAAAGGGAGGATACTAATATGGATGCTGTGTTAAGCTTGGATCAATACAAGATTAATTCAAGTACCAAGACTAGTAAAAAAGAAAAGAAATGTGATATATCTAAGTTTTTCAATGATAATATTGATGATATTATTGAATTAGAATTAAATACTTCTGGATTAGATGAATTCTTAGATAAATTCTCTAAGAAGGAGTGATAGAAATTGTTACCAAGATTAATAAAGCACGAAGATATTTTTAGGGGAAAAATTTATTCTGTTGCGTTACCATTCACTAATGGAAGACCTTTGAACTTTGTTGTTGAAGATGATACTCATAAAGGTTTATACAAAATTATTAAAAAAGATGATGGTTTTGAAGGTAAGGTGGATAAAGAAACAGGAATTAGAAAATCAGAACAATTAAAAATTGTTACAGGAATAAAACTAAGACCTTGTATAGTTATACAAAAAGATGAATATAATCATAACCCTAAATACCCACTAGTCGCTATACTTCCGATTGCTACGCTATCAGATAAACAAAAAGAGAGACCTCTGTTTCAGAGAATGGTATCACATAACGATGTTGATAGTTTTTATTATTTAGGAAATGATTGCTACATAACAATAAATGATCCTCAACGAGTTTTTAAAAATGTATTATTTGAGATTGATTATAAACTTAATTACAATGAGTCAGATGTTGACATGCAAGAAATAATGAAAAAATTTGCAAAGTGCTTTGAAATAAAGAGAATTGTTGAATGTGATACATGTAAGCATAATTGCGAAAATTGTGAATACAAAAAGGTAGTTAATGCATAATAAAAACACCCAGTAGGGTGTTTTTATTATGTGCCTACGGAGTGAAAATGTGAAGCAATTTAACCTTTTTCAAATTTCAGCTTTCTTCCTTTTCTTTATACTACAAAAACTTTCCCTACATGGTAAAGGTATAGGGCAAGAATTCGTATGGGTGGGATTTTGGGTAACTTATAAATCTCCGACGCAGTGTCGGTAATCCTGCTATATTGTTAAGTTTTACGACATCATGACACTATGTCGGTAATCTGTCTTGTTCGGCATATAAAGTAACACTAGTATTATACTATTTATATTTCCTATTTTGCTTAGCTATTTATCATTCTTTATTTTATCTAATAAACTTTTTATCTTACTAATTGATGATTAGGTTACATGAGTTGCAAATGAATGCCTTAGGCAGTGTACACTAACATCCCTATTGATTTTGGCTTTTCAGCAAGCATTTTGGAATATTCTTTGTACAGTTCTCTCTGTAATGAAACTCTCTCCATTTGCACCAGGAAATATCCATTCTTCTGGTCGCTCTTCACTATAATACTTTCTTAATATTTGGAGCGCAAACTCTGACAATATATATCATCATTCTTTTACTATCGATATCCTTAGCTTTAAGCCTTACGACCTCACTTACTCTTAGTCCTGATGAATATATAAGATATAAAATAGCTTTATGCTTTGTATTTGAATGGTCATTTAATATTTTCAATACTTCTTCATTAACTACATTCGGTAACTTTTTCTCTTTTTTAGGTCTTGAAAGCTCAAAATCAATACCATCTTTATTTAAGACATCTCTAAAAGTAAGTTTTATTGCATTTACAGCTTGATTAGCATCTGAATTTCATCATTATTATTTCTATTATTCTTATCATCTTTATCACCTCTGAAATTATCCTTGGCAATAAATTTTAGGTCTAAGATTACTTCTATATTAACAACCCTTTTCCTTCTATAATTAATATCTTTTTACAAAAGACTACAAAGTTTTAATAATAAATTAATTTGTTTTACTCCAATATACTTCTTCACAAACTTCATTGCTTCTGAATATTATGAAGTACGTAGATTTTTGATTTAAGGAGACGATATAGATGAAGGAACCAAAAGTAGTAGAAATCAAAAATGTTAGCATGAATTACCATACTCTAGATGGTGAAACTGTAGCCATAAAAGACATAAGCTTTGATGTCTACAATGGTGAGATAATTGGAATTGTAGGTCCTAGCGGTTGTGGAAAATCCACATTATTGTCTATAGTAGCTGGGCTTATAAAACCAACAAGAGGTAATGTCTATATAAATAATCAAAAAGTGAACGGTCCAAGCAAAAATATAGGTTATATGTTTCAAATGGATCATCTATTTGAATGGCGAAATATTTTAGATAATGTGCTAATAGGATTAGAAATACAAGGCAAAGTCAACGTAAATACAAAAAAATTTGCTGAAGAACTTTTAGGAACGTATGGATTATCTGAATTTATGAAACATTATCCTAATCAATTATCTGGAGGCATGAGGCAAAGAGTTGCTCTTATAAGAACTTTAGCTGTAAAGCCAGATATATTACTTTTAGATGAACCATTTTCTGCTCTTGATTATCAGACAAGATTGGCTATAGCAGATGAAATAGGAAGCATATTAAAAAAGGAGAATAAAACCGCTTTAATGGTGACTCATGATATAGCAGAAGCAATCTCCATGTCCGATAGAATTGTCATACTGTCTAATAGACCAGCAACAATAAAAGAAATAATCCCCATTGAACTCAGTTGCCCAAATGGTATCAGGACTCCTATGAAGTGTAGAGAAGCTCCTGAATTTAGATATTACTTTAATAAGATATGGAAGGAGCTGGATGTCCATGTATAATAACAAATTAATAGATAATAATAACATTTCAAAAGAACAACGACAATATTTAGAAAAAGTAAAGAAAAGAAAAAGAGCTATACTTATAACCCAAATATCTATTCTAGTAATATCAGTTTTACTTTGGGAAATCGCAGCACAATTTAAATGGATAGACACCTTCTTTACCAGTTATCCTTCTAAAATAGTTGCATTGTTCATAAAATATGTAAAAAATGGTATGATCTTTGAGCATATTGGTATATCCTTAATGGAGACTATTGTGGGTTTCATAGCTGGAACTGTTCTAGGAATACTAATTGCAGTTCTTTTATGGTGGTCTGAGTTTATAGCAAAAGTACTAGACCCCTACATGGTAGTTTTAAATAGCCTTCCAAAAACAGCTTTAGCCCCAATAATAATATTATGGGTAGGTGCTGGATATTCAGGTATTATCGTTACAGCAATTAGTATCTCAATAGTGATAACAATACTAAATGTTTATAGCAGCTTTATTGAAGTAGATGAAGATAAAATAAAAATGCTAAAAACTTTTGGTGCAACTAAATTTCAAATATTAAAAAAAGTTGTCTTCCCTGCAAGTATACCTGCCATGGTAAGCACTTTAAAGGTTAATATTGGAATGTCCTGGGTAGGTGTAATCGTTGGAGAATATATTGTTTCTAGAGCAGGTTTAGGATATCTATTAGTATACGGTGGCCAGGTATTTCAATTGGATTTAGTTATGATGAGTGTAATAATATTAGCTATACTCACTACATTTATGTATAAAATCATAGCTATTTTAGAAAATAAAATCATGAAGTGGAGACAATGAATAATTTAACACTTCAAAAAAACAATTAAGCTGTTGATTATCATATCAACAGCTTGTTATCATTCTAGTATCTAGAAGCTCTTTGATTCTTTTGTTGTTTTCTTGCATTTCTACATTCTGGACATCTTTTTGGTTCTTGGAAACCTTTTTGTGTATAAAACTCTTGTTCTCTTTCTGAGAAGACAAATTCTTTTTCACAGTCTTGACATACTAATTTCTTATCTGACATTACTTTTCACCTCCTAAATGAGTGGTATCTTTATACATTCTTACACAAGACCACCATTTAGGGGGAGGATTGTTTCAAATGAATAAAGTATTGTACTTAATAGTAGTATAGCACTATGTTAGCATCAAATCAACATGTTTGTAGCAAGTTTCCTATGACATCTACGCAATTAATCTTCCATAAGAAAACTATATTTTTCATTTTCTCTTATAACTTCAAGATCCTTATCATGCCTTACCATATATTCAAAATCTGGATATAATTTCTTAGCTTTTATTAAATCTGAAATTGCTATATCTATATCCCCTAAGTTTATACTGCAGCATGCTCTATTATAATATAGAAATCCTGCATCAGGATTTTTCTCTATCCCCTCTGTAAGTATCTTTATAGCTGCATTATATTTCTTTTCTTCAATATATATTGCTGATATATTTAAATAAGCATATGGATAACCACTATAGGAATCTATTGATAATCTATAATATTCAATTGCTTTTTTAATGTTTCCTAAATGTTTTTGGATTACTCCCATATTAAACAAGGATTTATAATAATTGCCCTCTATTTTTATGCTTTCTTTAATCATCTGAAAAGCTTTGTCATATTCTTTGATTTCTTCATATATGGAACCTAAATTATTATATGCCATATAATCATCTGGAGTTAATTCAATTACTTTCTTATAATATTTTATAGCCTTTTCTTTATCTCCTCTTTCATCATAAATATTAGCTATATAAAAATATGCCCTGTCATATTCTGGCTCTAGTTCTGTAGCTTTAAAATAGAATTCTAATGCCTTATCCTTATCACCTTTTTCATCAAAGATTATGGCCATGCCATAATATGCTCCTGCCTCATTTGGATTTATCTGAATAATACTTTTATATGTTTCAAATGACTTGTTCTTAAGTCCAATTTCATCATACAAAATAGCAATATTAAATAATATATCTATTGTCTCATATTTTTCGCCTTCAAATTCTAATGCTTTCTTAAAAAAATGTAAAGCCCTCTCTTTATTATCCTCATCAAAAAAGTTTTCTGCTAAAATCATATAATTATTTCTACGATCTACTTTCTTTATTCTTTGTCTCATCAATATCTGCACCTCTTACCTTAATTGTCAATGACTATAGTTTATCATAAGTAATAGTTAAATTATATAGTTAATATGTGATTATCTTTTTGATTCTTAAGTAACTCAACAACAAACTGAGTACCTTTACCTTTCTGACTATGAACACTAATATTCCCACCATGGGATTCTACCAAGGATTTAGCTATAGTAAGTCCTATTCCCGTTCCACCTGTTTTTCTACTTCTAGATTTATCACTTCTATAAAACCTTTCAAAAACAAAAGAAATATCTTCTTCAGCAATTCCAATCCCATTGTCAATTATCTCAATTGTTATAGTTTTTTCTTCTTCTTTAAGAAGAATATCAACCTTACCTCCGGAATCTGTAAACTTTAATGCATTTGAAATAAGATTAATCATTATTTGTCTTATCTTGTCTTTATCAGCTTCTATTATGATATTCTCTTTTATTTGTTTATTAAGCTCTATTTGCTTTGAATCAAACTCATATCTGAAGCTCTCTGCCACATTTTCAATTATTTGAGATAAGTTAACTTCTTCTATCTCCAGTTCTACTCTATGATTTTCAATATCTGTTATATATTTAAGCTGTTCAACTAGCTTTTTAAGTCTGATAACCTCATCTCTGCAGATATCCAGCTTATCCTTTGTAGGTTGCCAAATACCGTCATTAAATGCTTCTATATGACTTTGAAGTATGGTTAGAGGCGTTCTAAGCTCATGGGATATATCTGTAGTCAATCTCTTTCTCAAAACCTGCTGTTCCTTGAGAGATTTTGCTAAGTGATTTATGGAGCTTGATAGTTCAATTAGTTCTTCTGCACCATTTTTTAATTCAATATTAGTATCTAGGTCTCCCTTTCTTATATTATTTGCAGCATTGGTAATTTTAAGTATAGGCTCTGACATTACCCTTGAGTTGTGTATTCCTAATATTAAAGCTAAACCAAGCGAAATAAGCGAGGCATAGAGTATAGAGCTATTTATCCCTCTAGTAAAATCCACCTCTCTTTGAGATATCATAAAAGAACCTACATATCCTATTTCAACCTCTCCAACTCTTTTTCCATCTACTATTAACTCAGATATTTTTACTGTGGTAGTTGATTCATTTATTTGACTTCTGCTACTTCCACGCATCATTCCCCTACCCATACGACCCATCATTTGATTGTGCATTCTCATCATATTATTGTTCATGAAGTTCTCCAAAACAACTTCGCCATTTTTATCCTTTATCTGAATATCAAAATTATCTATAAGGTGTGAATTCGCTATGTTTTTTAGAACTCTATTAGACCAACTGTTGTCAATAGAATAAGAATATTCAACCATCTTAACTATATCCTCGATCCTATCTACCTGCTCTTCTTCCATATAGTCATTGAATTTCTTAAATATTGTTATGTTAGTTATTATTCCAACTAAAAATACAGACAATATGGCTATGCTAATCATTGATATAATAAATCTGGTTTTAAGTTTTTTAGTCATATCATTCACCTACAAACTTGTATCCTACTCCATAGACTGTATGGATGTACTTAGTATTTTTATCCTCTATTTTTTGCCTAATATTCTTAATATGGGTATCAATAGTTCTATCGTAGCCTTCATAATCAATTCCCAAAACCTTTTCTATTAAATCCTCTCTGCTATATACTCTATTAGGATTCTGTGCTAGTATAGTAGCTATTTTAAATTCTGTAGGAGTTAAATCAACTGACTCCCCCTTTTTCTTTAGCTCCATTTTGTTTAAATCTATAACCAAATCCCCTCTATTAAATTCTATAATATCTGCCTTAATAAAGTCCTTTTGTGTCCTTCTAAATATAGTCTTTACTCTGGCTACCAGTTCTTTTGGACTAAAGGGCTTTACTAGGTAATCATCTGCTCCCAGATAAAGACCTGTAACTCTATCTTCCTCTTCTGCTTTAGCTGTCAGCATTAATATAGGGACTTGGGATTTCACTCTAATCATTTTGCATATTTCTTCTCCAGACAAATCCGTAAGCATTAAATCTAACACAATAAAATCGATTGATTCTCTTTTGAAAAGTGAAATCGCATCATTGCCATTATATGCAGTATATACCTTGTATCCCTCTCTTTCAAGGTAAGCCTTTATAACTTCCGTAATTTGAACCTCATCATCCACGACAAGGATATTTTTTATTTGATCCATATGCTTCACCTCTTTAACTCAAAAATACTACAATGACCAGTATCTTGCAATACTGGTCATCAAAATAGTTAAAATTATTTAATTCTGCCCTTCATTTTTTCATATTCTTCGTCGTTTATTTCACCATTTACATATCTCTCATTAAGTATTTCCATTGCTTTATCTGGTCTATTCGGAGAATTGGTGAAACCTTTAACTAGCTTATATATAAGGTATATAACAAGAACCGCTACCAGCACTCGTAGTATTCCCATACCTAGCATCATCCAAGGAAATCCAACTCCTCCACCAAGATTAAAACCCATTCCGTATCCAAATCCTCGACACATATTTTTCACCTCTTCAAATTGTTTTCTGTCCTTAAATACATTATAGATAACAAATTTGAAGATAATATGAAGATTAGAATACTGCCCTGATTTTATTATATAATTCTTGAGTATTTTCACTGCTTCTATAATTTATTATTACAAAGCCTTTTTTTAACCTAAGATATACATAAGGCGGTCTTCCATTATAGATATATATTCTTCCTTTTCCTATACTATCAAGAGTGAATATTCCTCTTAATGTGTTGCCAAAGTCAAAGCCATTATCTTTTCTTAATACCTCTGGAATTGAATCTAATAATACCACTTCTGCAACATCTTCTGTATAAATTGTAGAAGCGTACATTCCTCCAATTTTTATTTTTTCATTATTTACGGTAATACTTGGCTCCTTTGCTCCATATAAATTAAGACCAATAATAAAGATAAGAATTATCACTAAAAAACCTAAAAAAACGCCTAGAGTAAGCTTTGTACTTTTTTTCATGCTTCCATCAGGTTCTAATGAGTTTTTATCGTATTTTTGAGCCTTTATCATAACATAAGGAGTTAAGATAAAGAGTGTAGCTATAATCAATACCATTCCTGCAGTTCTAAGCCCTGTAGAAATTAATACTGCTCCTAAAATCATGGCTCCTCCTAATAGGAACATAAAGTTTCCCATAAGCCTGCCTAGCGGTTCTGTATCAACATTTTTTCTTTTTTCTTTGGACATAGTATTGTAGCCTGATATAAGCCAATAAAATTTAAAGTACCTAACTAAAATGCCTAACACTATACACAGAATCCCTACAAAAATTAAAACATACAACATAATCCCCCCTTACCCAAAGGTATTAGTTGGAAATTTTATATTATATTATACCATAAAACAAATGATTGTTAAGTTTGTGACAACTATTTAATAATGTCGAAAATCATAGTATAAACTCTTTTATTTTCATAGCTTTAGTACCTTCAAAATCAATGCATACAATATGAGGCATCAGGGGCTTTATTCTTTCAAAATCACTATAATCAAAGTTCTTATCATAATAGTTTATAATAGTACTAAGAGCAGCACCATGTGTTCCAATAACAATGTTTTCATTTGGATTTTCCACTAGTATTTCAGATAATGCAGCTATATTCCTTTTTTGCACCTCATTTAAACTCTCGCCACGTTCGAGCTTATAATCAAAATTATTCCATTGTTCTCGAGCAAAAGCATCGAAATCTTCTATCCATATATCATCTATTTTTCTCTCCCTAAGGTCCTCTATAATATTAATATGCAAGTTTACTCTTTCGGCGAAATCTTTTACAGTATCATAGGCTCTTTTATATGGACTCGAAAATGTTTTAGTAATTTGTTTATCTAAAAGAAATTCAGTTACTTTCTTGCTATCTATAATACCTATGTTCGTGAGGGGACGCAGCAAATCATCTTGTATTGATAAATCTGGCTTTGCATGTCTTACAAAATATATTTTTGTCATAATAGTTCTCCTGTTCTATATTTTTTTGAAAAGCTTGAGAAATCATATCCACTCAAGGAAAGTAGGACCTGCGAAGGCAAATAAAAAAACCACATTAATAATCCTGAAATATTGTATAGTAGGCTGGCTATACCGTTAGAATTGCTCGTTAAAATAATAATATTGAAAATGCCTACATTTATATCACATAGTAAGAAAAGTACCATTCCTAGAGCTATAAAGCTTCTATTTGGATAAGGAAATAGTTTATGCCTATATGATTTTATAGCTTTTATAACACTAATTATCAAAGCTACAGCATAGAATAATGCTGCAGCAAATAGTAAATTAATTTCCATGATGAGGAAGTTTGTAACTAAGTATATACCCAATATTATCAATAATAAAAATACCATTCTTACCAAAAGAAGCCTAGATTTATTTCTCTCATATCTCATAATATAAAGTATATGAACTATTGAAAAGATGCCTACACCTAGAGCTAGATAATCAGTAAATAGAATCATAAAATCTGCAATCATAGTAATAAACAATCCAGATTGCAGCAAATATTTATCTCCTTTATTAAGATAATCTTTTCCTGTTAAAACTGATAATGAAAAGCATAACATTATGGATATAAGCTTTGCTAAGCTTAAAGAAGAAAAAAACTCTGTTGAAAAGAAATCAAAATATAGAATGACAGTATACAATATACAAATCAATATAAGAAGTATTTTGATTGCTAATAATTTGTTTTTAGTTCTCACACCCATAATTCATCTGACTCCATTCATTTTATAAGTATGCATCTATTCTTCAATTAATATAAGCATCTCCTTTTTCTTTTATCTAAAGCTAGGTATTTTACTGACTGATTCTTTTAATGTCTCACTAGTCTTTACTTCTATGACAACGGATATGTTGTTGTCCTTAGCAAACTGTAGTCGTTCGTCTATAGGTATTATTCCAGTATACAGTGGCTGATGGTCTGATTTTTCATTATAATCATGAAGATGCATGTGTTTTACTCTGTTAGCAAATTTCATAAAAATAGGCTTTTCACTAAAGTTGACCATAGCATCGTGTCCCACATCCCAGGTTAAATTAAAGTTATCAAATTCAGTCAGCAAATTTATTGCCCTATGAATAAAAGAGATATGAAAATTAGATGTGTTCTCAATACATAATATTACTCCCAATAGATTTGCATGCGCATTTAATTCAGAATAAGATTCGTGTAATAGTTTTCTATATTCTTCTTCATATTTTTCATTAATCCATTGCCTCGAATTAGGCAGTGTACAGTAAATACCGTTATTTAGATGCATATTAACAATCTTGATTTTAGCTTTGCTAGTCCATTCAATTAATTCTTTACATCGTTCTAGATGCCCTTTTCTAATTGATGGATGAAAGGAAGTTAAGTCAATTTCTTCAGGAAAGTGCACTGTAAAGTCAATTCCATACTTTGCTTTCGCATCTAATATTTCTTTATAACTAAATTTTTCAGGCATGAAAATAGGGTAATTCATATTTAACTCTATGAAATCTAAATCTAATTCTTTACAAAGCATAATATTTTCTTCTAAACTATTAAATTCAATTAATGCTGGCATTCCTAGGTTCATTTTCAAGCCTCCTTTTATATTGTGCCCTAGCATCATTTTTGAAGTAACCACCAAATATCATCACCATAAAACCCACAACTTCTATATAATCTTTCTGGATTTGTCTCATTATCTACTTCACCCGAAACCGTAGTAAATACTGCTCTTCCTTTTAACCTATTTAATAGCTCAAATACCAGTACCTTCCCTAGTCCTCTTCCTCGATATTCTGGAAGTACTTGAATCCATTCAAGTGAACCTTCTGGAACACTACTATCAAATTCTGCTATGCCTAAAGCTGCTGGGATATTTTTATGTTTATCCATAATCCATATCCAAAGGCTATTTTCAAACACTCTATGAGTTGTCCAACTTTTAACTGTCTCGGGACTTGGATGTAAATCCTTATAACATCTTCCAATAAAATCTGAAATTTCATTAGCTTCTTCTTTAGCATTAGGCTGTCTAATATAGAAGTCCTCAGGTAAAGAATAGGACAAAATATTATTATTATCATGTTTAATACGAAAATATGGTTTAACTAGATTGTAACCATCTGTATCTAGCTGTTCATAGTAATCATTATGTATTATCATGAATTTAGCCTGTTCCATAATATGTCGTATAGATTGATCAATTTTTCTACTTTTATTCCAAAGAATATGTATCCCATTTTGGTCTAATCCTTTAATCTCTAAAACTTCATCATCAGTGCATATATGTGAACACTGAAGATTATTTAATCTATCATTTGTTTTCCATATTGCATTTGGAAGAACCTTACACGGGTCCTTCTTATACAAATCTTCTAATATATTTTCAAAATCATTATTAACTATCATATAATCATTTCCTTTCTTATGCCCTAGCAATACCTGATACTCTAGGCACTCCCCCTTTAAAGCCAAATTGAATTTATTTATTCAAAACTAATTTTTGATAGTTTATACACACTAATAATCATTGCTATAAATAATATAATAGCAAGTGGTATAATTAATTTTATATCAAAACTTTCACTTGTCATAAGCTTATATCCCCATGTAGCAGGGAAAATCTTACCCACATTTTCAAGTACCTTTGGAAGCATATCTACAGGAAACATAATTCCAGCCAGCATAATTGATGGTAAGAATATAAACTGTGATGCCATTGTAAGCTTTGATATATCTTTGATAAATAGTCCAAGTACTGTTCCTACTGACAAACTAACTATAATAAAGATTGCAAGTGATAGAAAATGATGAGCTAAATTAGTAGGAATTTTTGCATTAAAGGCTAGTGGAGCAATAAAAAATATCACGAGGCTCACAATGAAAAGATGGACAAAAGCAGAGATAAAGTTGTTGATTGTAGCTACCCATAGGGGCAAGCCACCAACCTTGTAAGCCTTTTTAATTTCACTTCCATACAACTCTGTCAATGGTATAGGTGCTCCTAAAATCGTCCCCATTGTCAACCCAAACACTGTCATGGATTGAATTAATGTATCCTTCGATGCAGGATTGATAGATGAAAATATTCCTCCCATAAATGCAAAAAATGCAAGCGGTACTACATAATAAGTGAGAAGTACACCTTTGTTTCTCAAATCAAGTTTCCATTGTAGAACAACTCCATAAAAAAATGCACTCATTATTTTACCTCCCTTGCTATATCCATAAATCTTTGTTCAAGTGTGGCTCCTTCAATTTTCACATCAAGAACAGTATTTTGAGTTTGTTTACAGATTTCAAGCAATTCAAGCAGAGTATCTCCGATATCTCCAGAAATAAATAGGGAATATCCTTGTTCGTAATCATCAGCCTTTAATGGTCTTTCGGTTTTTATATAAATTCTATATTGCCTTCCAATTTCATTAGTCAATTCGTTTATTGTACCTATAAAGGCGATTTTTCCTTCTTTGAGAATAGCAATTCTATCGCATAAGCTCTCTACCTCTGCCATATCATGGCTTGCCATAATTATGGTTTTTCCTTGTTCTTTCAATTTACGGATCTGTTCATGAAGAGAAACTCTTCCTTCTACGTCAAGTCCAGCAGTCGGTTCATCAAGGAATATGATATCGGGATTGCTAATAAGTGCAAGTGCTAAATGTAGTCGTCTTTTTTGTCCTGTAGACATTTCTTCATACTGCTTGTTTTTTAGTTGGTTAAGTCCAAAAGCATCAAACAGCTCAGTATTTACTTGTACTTTATTCCACTTACAAAACAATTGATAAGCTTCTATTGCCTTAATATTCGCAGGAAGTGACGATGATTGTAGCTGCACTCCTATAGTTCCGTCTACTGTAATACTTCCACTGTCATATTTTCTAATACCTTCTATACACTCAAGTGTGGTAGTTTTTCCTGCTCCATTTGTACCGAGTAGAGCAAAGATTTCATTTTTATTTACAGTAAAGGAAATATCTTTGATGACTGTATTTGTTCCATAGCTTTTTATTAAGTTATCCACCTTAATTGCAACACTCATCGCTTTTAGACCCCCCATATAATGTATATTTTAAGAATAAACTTAAATTAGATAGGTTGTGGTAAGTTACCACACATTCTTTGTGCAAGCCTTGATTTTATCGTATCTTCAGATGACTATGTCTTCTTCAAATTTTCTATACAGGTTGCTACTGTTCTTTCAATAGTTTGTATAACTTCGGTGAATTCTAGTATCTCTAAGGATTCTTCTTTAACAGAGTCAGCCATATTAAAATCGGTTTCTAAATCACTAATTAACTCAGGTAAGAGCATATAATCAAACTCATCAATACTAATTGACTGTTCCTTTAAAGGAACAATTTTCAATGAGTAGTAATCTATTAACATTCCGTTCAATTTCCAAAAATCATGATAATACATCTTTTTGGCTTCAGTCTTTATGTCTTGAGGTAACCATTTAACTTTTTTGTTATATATATCTTTCAACCATATATCATCGGATATCAGATGGAAGTAATAGCCCAAATGAAAAGGATTTGTGTTCTTAGTTAAGTATTTATTATGAAAAGACCCATAATCAATGTATCCTGTACTACAGTCATTCTTCTTTATAAAATGTGATATTTCTTTTAGTTCACCCTTACTTTTATATACATCAGGAGCAAGGCCTCCTAATAGAAATTGATCATCATCTATTTTAAGTTCATTTTTTAATATTGTAGATATACAATAATGCATCACTCTAGATCCCATGGGCTTATTCCTCTAGAGCCTTTGGTACGTCTATTACATCAAATTCTTCTGAAGTCATTCCATAGTATATTTCATCATAAAAGCTACCATTGGTATAAATCATCCTTCTTAATTTGCCTTCCTGCATGAAACCTAATGATTCATGTAGTTTCTGTGACCTTTCATTAAAGGAATAGACATATGCATTAACTTTTTGGTATCGTAATTCTCTAAAATAGTATCTTAATACAATTTTAATCGCTTCTTTTGCATAACCTTTTCCCCAATAAGGTTTTTCTAATCCTATACCATATTTAAATGTGCCAACTCTCCTATTACAATCAAATGTATTTATATTACCTACTACATTACCATTCATATCTTCAATAATCCATCGAAAACTATCATCTTGTGATTCTTTCTTAATATTACTTTCTAACCTCTCCCTCATTTTTTCCTTAGATTGCGGGAAATGAATCTCGTCACATAACCTATCTAAATCAGTGTCTGCTTCAAAGCCTGCTTTAAAGAAACCATCTATATCTTTTAACTCTACTGCTCTTAGTCTTATCTTTTCGCCAATCCAACAATTACTCACTGACGATACCTCCTTGATATCCTAAATTACCAATATACCTGTCCATTTTTGATAAATTTCAAATGAAAATATCTTTTGATAACCTCGTTAATCTATCTAAATTCCTTATACTCCATGTAATAAAATTCATCTTCAGAATTGTTGAAAGTCTTCCTAATATACCTATCTTTAATTTCAAATCCAACTCTCTTATAACAATTAATAGCTCTTCTATTAAAACTTCTTACTTCAAGTGCTATTGTATTATTAGGAAATCTCCTATTGCATTCTTTAAGTAATAATTTCATAATATTTTTTCCGTGACCTTTTCCACAAAGAGAGGGCTTCAAGCCAATTCCTATATATGTTCTATCTGCCTTTAAACTTATCCTGCCATAAGAAACCAATTCATTATTTAAAAGTATAGCTATGAATTCTAATTTCCTTTTTCTTTCAATTGATAGCCCCCACCCGTTCTTTACTACGATATCCCAATCTGAAAAATTATATATTGAATATTCTCCCTCATATTTCCAACTACAAATCTCTTTAGCTTGGCTTTCCGATAATTCCATAATAATATAATTATCCACTTCTATCTCTCCTCCAAAAGTTCGTAATTGTTGTGACCCAATATCCTAACTTTCACGACAATTCGAAATTATATATCTTAAGATTTGTTATTTATTATTCTTTGAAAGTTCACGAATAATAACGTCCTTTATTTGACTAAGATTTTGTTCTTCTTCATTTTCGTCTCCATATGTCCAACCAAAGCCATCACCTCTATATCTTGGGAAAACATGCATATGATAATGTCCGATGTCATTAAAGTATCCACCATTTTGCATTATACTATATCCGTCAGCCTTAAATACCTTTTTAATAACTGATGTAACTTTCATAGCAAATTTTATTATATGAATTGCAGTATCTTCATCTAGGTCGTCTAAATCGAGCCAATGCTCTTTTGGTATTATTAATACTGGTAGTGCCTTTACATTTTGCTGCAGCTATTCCATGCTGCACTTCATCTAATTCTAACTCCTCCACTGCTTCTTTAACTGAATCTGCGTCACCAAATTCTCCTGCATGGGCACGCAATTTTAGACCATATGACTTTGCCAGTCGGTATAGTGGTTTGAAATTTGCTATTGGTTGTGCAAATTCATTTCCACATATATCAATTGATTGATAAAAACTCATGTTAAAGTATTCATCGCATAAATTCAATATAGAATCTACTTTAGTCCCCCTGTCTAATGATAATTCAGGAATAAATTCAATTTCTGGTGCAGTTTCTTTATGAATATCAGAGATAATTTTAATAAAATTAGGTAAATTATCATAAAGCGTTTCTTCACCCAACCCAAAACTTAGTACCAATTTAGTAACACCATCATCTTTTGCCTGTTCAAAAGCAGCTCTAATTCTTACTTCATAACCATCTGTACCCTGGCAATGACATCTAATATTTTCCACATACCAAGATTGCATATCACCAAGATCTGAAAACTTACGATTTAAACGTGGAATTTGAACCCCCGCCCACTTTTCTATAAAGCTTACATTTCCACCTCTTGGTGCATGATTATGAAGATCTCCTTTAGAAATTCTTTTAACTCGTTCAACATCATGATTCTCTAAAGCTTCGATAAAATTAGCTTTCATTTAATCTCCCCTTTGAATATGCTAGATTAAAACATCTGGTATAAAACACATTTCGCAAGCTGCCTTTATTCCGTTCCCCTATATGCATGTCCTATATAGAAATTATAATCCAAATTGGGAAAAATTACAATGTAGCTAATTTCATAGTACATATAATAAAAGCCATGCTGTAGTAATTTCATTACAGCATGGCTTTTAGTTCACATGGTATCTTATATATTATTAATTACGTATCTTAAATATTCCAAAATAGCTTTTAATTTGTTCTTCAATTTCTCTTAATGTTTCTCTAGAAAATGGGCTGAACTTATTTTGTCCATCCAGAACTGTACTTCCATCCTTGAAGTTCTGCAGGTAATATCTTTTGCTCCCCTTTAGATACTCTGCAATTTTCAGTATATCCTCTTGAGTTAACAGTTCTATACATACAGTCGTTCTAAACTCATAATCAATATCTGAGCTTTTTATAATATTAATACTCTCGATTATTTTTTCTATATCAATATTTGCATTTGTTACCTTACTATATTTTTCAATCGGAGCCTTTATGTCCATTGCAACATAATCTACTAGCTCATCTTCAATAAGTTTTTTCAATATATCTGGATTAGTTCCATTAGTGTCAAGCTTTACTAAGTAACCTGTTGATTTTACCTTTTTAATAAAGTCATAAAGACCATCATGAAGCGTTGGCTCCCCACCTGATATACATACTGCATCAAGCATTTTCTTTCTTTTGTCGAGGTAATCAAATACAAAGTCCTCTTTAATTGTTTCTCCTATGTTGTATACGAGGTCAGAATTATGACAGTAGTGACATCTAAAGTTACAGCCTCCTGTGAAAAGTACTGTGCATATCTTATCTGGGTAATCTATAAAAGATGATTTTTGATGCCCTCTAAACTCCATAACTATTCTCCTCGCTGATAAAAACTAATAATTATATTGCTTCCCTAATACTTTGTTCATTATCATTTAAGCTTACTTCTGTATCAAATTCTAATCTATCCTTAAACTCTTCCTTTTTACCCTTGTTCCAAGATTGAACTGGTCTATGGAATCCAACAACCCTAGTCCACACCTCTGTATCTCCACCACACTCTGGGCAAGTGAATTGTTCTCCCTTTAAATATCCATGATCTGGACATATGCTATATGTTGGTGTAATAGTTAGATATGGTATCCTACTGTTTTCAAAGGCTCTTTGTAATAAAAGTTTAACAGTTTCAACATTATCAATTTCTTCGCCTATGAAGCCATGTAATACAGTACCACCAGTATATAGGGTTTGAAGCTTATCCTGATGCTCTATTGCTTCAAAAATATCCTTAGTATGATTTACAGGAAGCTGTGTAGAGTTTGTATAGTATGGCTCATCTGTTCCTTGTGTAAATATTCTAGGATATAATTTCTTATCCATTCTTGCAAATCTATACGCTGCTCCTTCTGCTGGAGAAGCTTCAAGATTCCAAAGGCTACCTGTTTCCTCTTGGAATATTTGAATGACTCTGTTCATGAACTCCATTATATCTATTGCAAAATCTCTGCCTTCCTCTGTTGTGATATCCTTGCCAAGTAAATTGACACATGCTTCGTTCATTCCATTTAATCCTATAGTACTAAAGTGATTTTTAAAATACTCTCCATGAGCATCCTTTACTGATTGAAGATAGTATCTTGAGTATGGGTAAAGTCCAGCATCCATGTATCTTTCAAGTACCTTACGCTTTGTCTCGCATATTTCCTTAGATATTTCCATTAACTCTCTAACTTTTTTCTTAAATTCTTCTACTGTTTGAGCCTGATATCCTATACGACCCATGTTTAGGGTAACTACGTTTATTGAGCCTGTAAGTGGATTTGCACCAAATAAACCTCCACCTCTTCTTCTAAGCTCACGATTGTCTAGTCTAAGCCTACAGCACATACTTCTAACATCCTCTGGGCTTAAATCGCTATTTACAAAGTTCGCAAAATATGGAGTACCGAATTTTCTAGTCATTTCCATGATTGAATCAACAACTTCTGAATCCCAAGGGAAATCCTTAGTAATATTTATTGTAGGTATTGGGAAGCTAAAGCTTCTGCCTGCTCCGTCTCCCTCCATCATTACCTCACAGTAAGCCCTATTAAACATATCCATTTCCTTCTGAAATTCACCGTATGTTTTATTTCTTCTCTTTCCTCCAATAATTACTTCCATGTTCTTAATCATTGGATGAGGGGTAATATCTAAGGTTATATTAGTAAAAGGTGTTTGAAATCCAACCCTTGTAGGTATATTCAAATTAAATATAAAGCTCCTAACGGCCTTTTTTACTTCATCATAGCTTAATTCATCGTAATAAATAAATGGAGCTACGTATGTATCTAGAGAACTTACAGCTTGAGCACCTGCAGCCTCTCCCTGAAGCGTATATAGCCAGTTTACAATCTGTCCTAAGAATGATTGTAGATGGCTTGCTGGTGAAGATTCTATCTTACTACTAGCACCTTTAAAACCTTGTAAAAGTAGTGCCTCTAAATCCCATCCACAGCAATAAGGTGCTAATAGACCTAAGTCGTGTATATGTATATCTCCCTTTATATGTGGGTCTCTTAACTCTTTTCTATATATTTTGTTTAGCCAATACTTCTTAGTTATAGATTCAACAATATGATTATTTAGACCTTGTAAGCTAAATCCCATATTAGCATTTTCATTTATTCTCCAATCATCTAATGACACATATTCATCGATTAATGTTTCCGCATCCATAAAAAGATTTTTGGTTTCTCTTAATTCTTCATGTTTGCTTCTATACAATATGTACGCCTTTGCAGTTTTGGCATGTCCTTCTTCAATTAGAACCTTCTCAACTAAGTCTTGTATGTCTTCTACTGATGGTATACTTGCTCCAAAAGCCTCTGTAACAATACTGACTACTATTTTTGATAATCTTTCAGCAGTTTCTCTGTTGTCTCCACCAACTGATTTTGCTGCTGCAAATATTGCGTTTTCAATTTTCTTTACATCAAAATCGACAATATCCCCGTTTCTTTTCTGCACCCTAGTAATCAAGGCATTACCCCCTTATATTGTGGTTTAAAATTTTGCAATGCATATATATTGTATATAATTATATTATATTATAGATTAAACTAAATTTATTTACAACTTAATCTCGCCAAAATTTTATCTTTTTTTGTTTTTGGGACAAAAGAACTATTAGAAAATAAAATTGTGTTTATTATGATTTTTTGTGGATAATAATAATGTAAAGATTATTTAGGAGTGATACTTTTTGAACACAATAAAAATTCTTGTAAACGAACACGATAATATAAAGAAAATACTTAAAGTAGTAAGAAAAATTTGTATAGGAATTGTTGAAGGAAAAGAAATACCACACGATGATTTAGTTTCAATTATTGATTTTATAAGAAATTACGCGGACAAATACCATCACGGAAAAGAAGAAGACATGTTATTTAAGGATATGGCTAAAGAGCTAGAGGATAAAATTGGTCCTGGACCTGTTCAAGGAATGTTAATTGAACATGATTTTGGAAGAGGCTTTGTTAGGGAACTTGAAGCTGCTCTAAAAGCTTATGTAGAAGGTAATAACGATGTTAAGGTTGATATAATAGCAAATGCTATGGGATATGCAAATCTCTTAGAAAGGCATATATTCAAGGAAGATAATATGCTATATAAATATGCAGAGAAAAATCTTAGTGAAGAAACTATGAGTAAATTAGATAGAGAATTTAAGGATTATGAGGAAAATAAAGAGCATATTGAAACTAAGGAAAAGTATATAAGATTAGTAGAGAAATTAGAAAAAAAATATATGTAAATAAATTGTCATCCTAAGCACAGTGAAAATCCCCCCACACCCCTTTCACAAACACCTAGGATGACAATTTATAAATTCAAATCCTAATTAAGCAATATATTTAAAAAGCATTTTTATCAAGATAATATAATACAAGCCTAGTTATATCATTTATTCGTTTCTCATCTACCTTATCTATTGTATCATCTGGTGTATGATATCCATTTTTTAAATCCATATTAATCAGGCATAATGCTTCTACACCCTTAGCTCCAAAGGGATAATGGTCACTTCCTTGACCTGCTTCCTGAACAGAATCGATTTTTAATGCCTTGGAATTCCTGTAAAATTCCTCTCTCAGCTTAATATTAGTGCTATCAAAGCTTAATAATGTAAGAGGCACTTTGGTTTTTGAGCCTACCATATCTAAATTTATCATTACAGTTGTATCTTTATTTAATGGATACATTGGATTATTAGCGTAATAATATGAACCGTATAGACCTTCTTCTTCTCCATTAAAAGCAATAAAAAGAATTGATTTCTTAGGCTTATAATTTCCTTCCTTTAGTAATCTAGCTATCTCCATCATTACAGCAGTGCCTGAGGCATTATCTAGAGCTCCTGGGTTATAGGTTCCATTTTTATTATCACCTGCATGGTCAAAATGAGCTCCTATAATGATAAATTCATCTTTAAGCTTCTTATCCTTCCCTTCAATATATCCTATTACATTTGCGGCAGTAATATTTTCTATTGCATAGTCCGCCTTAATATTGATATCTAAACCTTCATTAGCAGCGTTGACTAACTCCTCAAATGCTGCTACTTTACAAGTGAAAAGTATTGGTTTCCCTTCGGCAAACTTAGCTGAGGGTTGAGCATTAGGTCCTACTACAAAATTACCGTAGGGATGATTCGGGTTATCAATATCTACTTCTACTATCAGTCCACCAACTTTGCTGTTTCCATGTGCTACCCTATCAATTATATATCCACTTCCAACACTAGATAAAACTTTGCTAGGTACTAAAATTATCTTTCCTTCATAAGACTTAATGTTATTAACAAGGTCTTCAGCATTATCTATAACTACACCTTTTCCCTTTGCTTCACCCTTAATGCTTAATTTGGTTATACCAGTATTTACAGAAAATTCTTTTATGTACTCAAACTCCTTTTCTATCTTTCCTTCTTTGTCTAATATCTCTAGCTTAGGAGCACTATATGTAAATCTAACATTTTGGTCATAATGCTGCAAATATGTTTCTAGCTCAGCTGGATAATTAAGCTTTATCTCTTTGAAATAGTTTTCAATATATTTAGTGGCTAGCTCATTTCCTTTCGTTCCAGCAAGTCGGCCCTTATATTTTTCAGATGCTAATTCATTGATTATTTTCATGATGTTTTTTGTATCTACATCTTTTTCTTTAATATTCTCAAAAGATGCTTTTTGAATATTCTCACTGCTGTTTGCTTTTCCAAGAGTCGTGCATCCACCTATAAATAGTGAAGCAACGAGCAAAATACTAATTATAAAGGTAAGTCTTCTATTTAGTTTCACTTCAACACCCCCATATTTAATTATATACCAAACTAGACAAAATATTGTTAGTAAAAAATAAATTATAAAAGTATTCCAAGCTTTTAGGCCTTAAGGAATCAGTAATGGACACGAAACAAGGTTTTATATATACTAGTGATTAAGCAAGAATTAATAAAAAATTCGGGTTTACTTATAGGAGGCATTAAAATGGACCTAATAAAAGAGAGAAATAAAAGAACAGCTTGGTTTCTTAAAGATAGGTTTGGAATGTTCATCCACTGGGGTCTGTACTCAATCCCAGCACGAGGAGAATGGGTAATGACTAATGAAAAAATGTCAAAGGAAGAATATAAGCAATATTTCGATGAATTTGACCCTGTATTCTATGACCCTAAATCCTGGGCTAAAGTAGCAAAAAATGCTGGAATGAAATATGCTGTTATGACTGCAAAACACCATGATGGATTTTGCTTGTTTGATAGCAAATTTACTAATTATAAATCTACTAATACTAAAGCAAAAAGAGATTTAATAAAAGAATACATAGATGCGTTCAGAGGGGAAGGTCTTAAGGTAGGTCTTTATTATTCTATCATCGATTGGCATCATAATGACTTCCCTCATTATGGAGATAGACATCATCCTATGAGAGATAATGAAAGATATAAAGATGTAGAACATGATTTTGAAAATTATGTAGAGTACATGCATGAACAAGTTCGAGAGCTTTGTACCAACTATGGAAAAATAGATATACTTTGGTTTGACTTTTCCTATGATGATATGGTTGGGGAGAAATGGAAAGCTACAGAATTAATAAATATGGTTAGAAAATTACAGCCTGATGTGATAATAGATAATAGATTAGAAGCAAGTGGAGAAAACTCGGGAAGCATCATGACCAATAATCCTAGCTTTTACGCTGGAGATTTTGCATCTCCTGAGCAAATCATACCTCCAGAAGGAATACTAGATGAAAATGGAGACTCAGTGCCTTGGGAAGCTTGTGTTACAATGAACAATCATTGGGGATATTCATCTATAGATAAGAATTTCAAATCTCCAAGGATGATCATTAGAAAGCTAGTAGAATGTGTTAGTAAAAATGGAAATCTACTATTAAATATTGGACCTAATGCAAAGGGTGAGATTCCTGAAGAATCATTAGATACTCTAGAGGCTATAGGTAAATGGATGAAGCAAAATAGCAGCAGTATATATAATTGTGGAAAATCGAGCCTTCAAAAGCCTGAATGGGGTTATTTTACCCAAAACCAAAATACGCTGTATGCCCATATATTTGAAGGTAGTATAGGTCCATTAGGAATACAAGGTCTAAATGGAAAGGTTAAAAAAATCAGATTGCTTTCCGATGGTTCTGAGATTAAATTAAGGAAACCTTGGAATACCATGGATTATAATGACTATATTTTTATTAATTTCGGTAATCCAGAACATCTTACTTATCCATTACCAAATGATATTGATACAGTCGTGGAAATTGAGCTATTG
>NZ_JAWRHZ010000035.1:0-29469 GCF_040308045.1 Proteiniborus sp. | reverse complement strand
AAGCCTTATTAAGTTAGGGCAAAGATCCAGTGACAATAGCGAAGGGGTCACACCTGTTCCCATACCGAACACAGAAGTTAAGCCCTTCAGCGCTGATGGTACTTGGTGGGAGACCGCCTGGGAGAGTAGGACGTCGCTGGATTAATAATATTGACTTAGTCTTAGGCTGGGTCTTTTTTATTTTTGAAATATTTCCCCATGTCCCACATAATACTAGTTGATTTTATAATTATATGTATTATAATTTAAGCAAAACAGAAATACAATTAAACAGGACAATTTTTATTTATTATAAGGGGGAATATAAGTGAGTGGTCTTGAGCTGTTTTCTGCTGGTATGTCATTTGATGAGTTTGTAAACACTGATACAAGTACTTATAGAGATAAGACTTTAGAGGTCCTTAATTCAATAAATTTTGAAGAGGAGTATATAGAAAAAATCAGAACTATCGATAAGATTATAAATACACTTGTATGTGCGGAAATGTGGTGTCCTGACTGTATGATAAATGTACCTGTATTAGAAAAAATGAGAGAATATAATTCAAATATTAAAATTTCTATAGTTAAAAAAGGAGGAAATGAAGCTTTTTTTAGCCAATATACTCAGAATGGAATAGTAAAGATACCCACCTTTGTCTTTTATAATGAAGACTTTAAAGAATTAGGGAGCTTTGTTGAACATCCTAAAAAGGTAACAGAAATAATATCTAAGGGCAACCAGCCTAATATAATAGTAACCATGAGAAAATATAGGAAAGGCGAATACGCACAGGAAACATTAAGAGATATTCTTGAAATAATATAGGAGCGAAGGCTCCTTTTTTTATGACCTAACCCGATTTTACGAATGCTTTTATCGGAGAATCGATGGTAGGTCAAACGCATATTAATACTTTAGTCCTGTTATTTTTATTATTATAAATCATTAAATTTGGTGAAATAGCTAGAAAAAATATAGATATGTCCATAATTCTCTTCTAAATTAAGATTTACTAGCTTTGACACTTAAAACATGAGATGATACAATATCTAGTACATACATAAAATATTCACACTAAATGTAGTCCACGGAGGTGTCTTAATGCTATTAAACGAAAATGCAATTAAGGTTTTAGAGAGACGGTATTTAACAAAAAACATAGAAGGCAAAGTAATCGAAACTCCTGAAGATATGTTTAAAAGAGTGGCAAAGCATATTGCTCAGGCAGATAAAATATATGACAAAAAAGCAGATACAGAAAAGATGGAAAATGCTTTTTTTGACATGATGGCCAATTTAGAGTTTATGCCAAATTCACCAACACTTATGAATGCAGGCAGGGAACTAGGTCAATTATCAGCATGTTTTGTATTACCTATTGAAGATTCTATGGAAGGCATATTTGATGCAATAAAGAATGCAGCACTAATACATAAAAGTGGCGGGGGTACAGGCTTTAGCTTTACAAGGCTAAGAGCTAGAGGCTCATCAGTTAAATCAACAGGAGGAGTAGCTTCAGGCCCAATTAGCTTCATGAAGGTTTTTAATGCAGCAACTGAAGCGGTAAAACAAGGTGGAACACGAAGAGGAGCTAATATGGGGATCCTCAGAATAGACCACCCAGACATAATAGAGTTTATTAGCTGCAAACAAGATACAAATGAAATCACAAACTTTAACATAAGTGTTGGAATAACTGAAAAGTTTATGGAAGCTGTAGAAAAGGGAGAAGACTATGATCTAATAGACCCACATACTAAGCAACCAGTTGGTTCATTAAATGCAAAAGAAGTATTTAATACTATAGTCAGTATGGCTTGGAACAATGGAGAACCTGGAATAATTTTTTTAGATAGAATTAATAAAGCTAATCCAACACCAGGGCTAGGAGAAATGGAAAGTACAAATCCTTGTGGAGAACAGCCATTACTACCTTATGAATCATGCAATTTAGGTTCAATTAATCTAGCTAAAATGATAAAGAAAAGTGGCTCAAAATATGAGTTAGATTATGAAAAGCTTGGAGCTACTGTAGATAAAGCAGTACACTTTTTAGATAATGTAATAGACATGAATAAATATCCACTAGAAGAAATAGATAAGATGACAAAATCCACTAGAAAAATTGGCTTAGGAATAATGGGTTTTGCAGATATATTGTTCTACCTTGGATTACCATATAATTCAGATGAAGCAGTAGCATTAGCAAAAGAAATCATGAAATTTATAGATGATAGGTCAAAGAAAAAGTCAGCTGAATTAGCTATCCAAAGAGGAGTTTTTCCAGCATACGATAGTAGTATTTTTAAAACAAAAGGCGTAGAACTAAGAAATTCTACTACTACTACAATTGCACCAACTGGTACAATAAGTATCATAGCAGGGGCTAGTAGCGGTATAGAACCACTATTTGCAATTTCATTTGTACGTAATGTGATGGATAACGATAAACTTGTAGAAGTACATCCATATTTTGAAGAAATAGCAAAAGAAAGAGGATTTTATTCAAAGGAATTAATGGAGAGAATAGCTGTAGAAGGGACATTAGCACATATAGATGAAATTCCAGAAGATATAAAGAGAGTTTTCGTAACAGCTCATGATATTTCACCTATATGGCATATAAAGATGCAGGCTGCATTCCAAAATTACGTTGACAATGCAGTATCCAAGACAGTAAATTTTCCACATGAAGCTACTAAAGAGGATGTAGAAGAAGTATACACTCTAGCATATAAGCTTGGTTGTAAAGGTGTGACTATTTATAGAGATGGTAGTAGACAGGATCAAGTACTAAGTACAGCCAAAAAAGAAGAATCAAAGAAGATTGAAAAACAAGACAGTGACAATAAAGGAATAAAGCCTAGAATGAGACCTGCAATTACTCAAGGAATGACAGAAAAGGTTAGAATAGGCTGCGGTAATCTATATATTACTGTTAACTACGATGAAAATGGAATATGTGAAGTGTTTACTAATGTAGGTAGAGCAGGAGGCTGCCCAAGTCAAAGTGAGGCAACTAGTAGATTAGTTTCAATAGCACTTAGATCTGGTATGGACGTTAAATCAGTAGTTGAACAATTAAAAGGCATAAGATGTCATTCAACTCTACGCCAAAGAGCTACTAACAAAGATATTAAGGTTCTTTCATGCCCTGATGCTATAGGTAGAGCACTCGAAAAAGTTATGAATACTTATGTAGATGACGAACATCCATCTGTAAATGACATTGCCATGGAGATAGAAACAGAGACAAAAAACGCTTCAACTTCATGCTGTGTACCTCATAATGGCTCACCAGCAGGTAGTGAAATTTCAGTAAGCCTAGAAACGAAGCCTCAATCAAATGGGAGCACATGCCCCGAATGCGGAAACGGACTAGAACATGAAGGTGGATGCGTAATCTGCCGAAGCTGCGGATTTTCTAAGTGCGGTTAGAATAGATAATAAAGTAGAGTGGAAAAAATTATATAAAACAATTAAATATAGAGATATAAAAAATAGAATTTTTTTAATAGTGATAGTTGAACAATAATTGAAACAAGCCATCTAGGAAATGTAGAACTAAATTATAATCCTAGATGGCTTTTTTATTGGAACAAATATCATTAAACAAGGATTTTTTAGAAGCCACATCGAACTTTAAAAGTATTAATAATCTAACTAATGTAAAAAAATTAAATTATGGAGGGATTTACAATGGCAGATTTAACTGAAATTATGAATTGGACGTTTATTCAGGAGACAGAAGTACCAACTGAGATTAATGAAATACTTATTGGTGGTGAAATTGTAGAAGTAGCCTACAAAACAATTCGTGATGTTGCTGTTATAACAAATAAGAGAATAATAGTAGCGGATAAGCAAGGTGTTACAGGCAAAAAGGTAGAAGTATATACAATACCTTTTAAATCAATTGTTATGTATTCAAGCGAAAACGCACATGGAATTTTAGATTTTAATGCAGAGATAGAATTATGGACAAGAGCAGGGAAGTTCAAACTTAACCTTAAAAAAGGCATTGATATACGCAAGCTAGACAAGATAATTGGTCAACATATCCTGTAAGTTCTAACTAACTATACTATGCAATAAGGAGGGTTCTTATTTCATCAAGATGATTCAGAAATAAAACTTGAGAAAAAGGCTTTAAGAATCATAAATAAAACTTGCTATCAATATGAGACCATAGAATTTAATGAGTTAAACAACCAGGGGTATAGAGCATAGTATGGCAAAGAAAATGCAATTCAAAAGGAACCGTCTCTGATGTAATTTTAGTTAATAGTAAAGTACAGAAAATAAATAACTGCACAAACAAAGGTTATGAAACACGAATTAGTTGACATAAAAAATACAGTATAAGCATTAAAAGAATCAGAGATTAAGTCAGAAAATTTATATGATACTATAACTCAAATAACTTTTTATTTATGATAACTATAGAACTTAATTTTTTTACAGTCGACAAAATAAGACAAAATAATACCAAATCATACAAAGGTTATTTTGAGCAATTGTAGAATATAATAATAAAATTAAGAAATATAGAAGTAAAATAATTCGAGGATAGATTGCTTAATTTTAAGGAGTGAAAGTATGAGTACTGGAATATTTAGTCTGATTGTTGAAAACTTTATTAAAGCAGTTGATTTTATTGCAAATGTTGTATACCTAACGTTTAACGATGTATTCTGTGGTTTTATAATTTTTGTAGCAGTATATAATTTTAAGAAATCACATAAGCTAGTTAAGCAAAATATTAAAGACATTGAGGATTTCACGAATGTCATTAAAGATTTACAAGGTGACATTCATGAAAAACTAAATGCTCTTAGTAATAAAAACTTATTTGAAAACAATGAATTATTACAAGAAATATGGGAAAAGTACTTTAAGTCTATCAGACAGTCAAGAATAAGTGGAAGCGTGAATGAAATATCTTATTATTTTAATAGAACTAATATTATTGATATACCAGGGAGAAGAAAAATTGCAGAAATTATCCCTGGTATATTAACTGCTTTAGGTATTTTAGGTACTTTTTTAGGTCTATTAGAAGGAATTACAGGACTAAATACATTAAATCCTGAATATATGACTGATAGTATAAATCAACTAGTAAGTGGTATGTCATTAGCATTTTCAACATCTATAGTTGGTATCATTTCATCAATTATGTGGTCTAGCCTAGATAGGCAGAAATATAAGTATTATCTCAAAGTGTTAAATGACTTTTATAATACTTTTTCAGAGCAGTTCCCAATCAATAATGAATTCTCTTTTCTAAATGATATCAGCAATTATCAAAAAGAACAAACAGAAGCAATTAAACATATGAGTACTGATATATCTTTAGAATTCTCTAAAGCTTTTGATAAAACAGTAAATGAAACCTTACTTCCAGGGTTAAGTAATTCTATGAATAAATCTTTAGAAGGAAATATTTTACCCGCAGTAGAATCAATATCACAAGTTGTTGACAACTTCGCCAATGTAGCTACATCTAATCAGACAGAAAGCTTAAATAAAGTTGTTGAAAAGTTTATTGAGTCGATGAATGAATCCCTTAATGGTCAATTTGATAATCTGGCTAATACCATACAAATACTGTGTGAATGGCAGATTAAAACTAAAGATAGTTTAGAAGAATTAATAAATGAAATTGAAGAGACTACAAAAAATCAACAGGAAATCAATGTAAGTTCTGAAGAAGTAATAATCAAATTTTCTCAATACTTTGATAGGTTAATAGAAGCTAATAATGACATGGATGAGAGCTTAAATTTAATGAAAGATGTAATAGGTGACATGAAGGAATTAATAAATCATAGCAATCAAATATCAAAAGATTTAGAAAATAAACAAGAATTATTTGACTTAAGAAATGATACATATTTTAAAAATATTAATGAGCAAATTCAGAAGCTTGAAGATGATTGGGATACAACATCTCAAGTATTTGAAAAAATAAATAATGAATTTAAAGATTCCACCGATATATTTGTTGAAAATCTTCATAAAGGCTTAGAAGCTACATTTAAAGACTTTGATGATAATCTTGCTAACATAACAAGAAGATTAAGTGGTACAATAAGTGAAGTTCAAGATACTGTTGACGAAGTACCATCACTAATAAGGACAGCTTCAGATAACATGACTAATTCTTTACAACTAATTAGTATAACAATAGAAGAAGTTATTAAAAAAGCTAAGATTGAAGATAAGGCTAAAGAAACTGCCTAAAGAGGTGAGTGAATTTGTACGATGATAAAGATCTACCAAACCAACATGATGAAGAATCTACAACAGACTACTGGATATCTTACTCTGATATGATGTCTAGTCTTTTACTTATGTTTATACTTTTTCTTACTGTAAGTATATTTAATTTTAACGATACTTCATTTAAATTAGAAAAGCAATCTCAAGTACTCGAAGTTCAGGGAAAAGAATTAATGACTCAAAAAGAGAAAATTAATAGCATTATTGGAGTAAGGAAACAAATAATTAATGCTTTAAGAGATGAATTTAAAAACTCTAAATTAAAAATTGACATAGATCCACAGACTGGAGCTATTACATTTAGTAGTGGAGTGTTTTTTGATTCAAGTGAATCATCATTAAAGGAAAGTGGTAAAAAGTACTTAAATGAATTTATTCCATTATATTTTGGAGTATTATTAAACGAGAAAAATAGAGACTATATATCTGAAATTATAATAGAGGGTCATACTGATACAAACGGTACTTATATGTATAATTTAAGTCTTTCACAAGAAAGGGCATTTGAAGTCACAAAATATATTTTAGGTGAGGAGGGATGTTCTTTTTCTGACAACAAGGAAGAGTTAAGGAGAATTCTTACTGCTAATGGAAGGTCATTTAGCAATCCCATATTTGATAAAAATGGAAATGTGGATATGGATAGATCAAGAAGAGTAGAGTTTAAATTTAGACTTAAAGATGATGAAATGATAGATGAAATGAAAAATATATTAGAAGGTGTTAATAATGGAGATTAATACATTTAGATATATACCAGTTAAAACTATAGAAGCTAGAGTTATGGTTGAAGAAAAACATAAGACAATTAAGGAAGTAATATCTAAAGATAATAATAATGAAGAGTATTTATTGAAATTGATAAACAAAATTGTTTCCACATCAGACCATGAATTGGATAGATTATCATATAAACTTAAAAATAACGTTTTGTATTTATTAGCTTATTATATTTCTAGAAATGAATTTAAAATTGATATAAAAAAAATATTTAAGATTCTACGTCTTAGACATAGAAAATCATTAATGAAGATATATTATAATAGCTTTCAACAAAATTATACAAATAGTGAGTTCAATAATTTTTTTGCTGAATTTCTTAATAAAGAGAACGCAGATATTCATTTAAGTGTTCCTAAAGGAACTGCTAAGACATTATTATACTACCTTGAAGGTGGAGATATTATAAAATCTATGTTAAGTTCATTTTTTAGATTGAATATAAAGTTTGAAGATTTTATAAAAACTTTTAATTTTAATGAGAATTCTAAATTAGTTATAGATTGCAAAAAAGCATTCTACTTATATTGTAATCAATATGATTATATAAACACAGATGAAAGCTATTTACTAGGGATTATTAATAAATTAAGTAGAGAAGAAATGAGTGAATTTACAGCTAATTATTTACATAAAGTTGATTACAATAACTTTTATACTGGTGTATTAGAGTATATTTATAATTTGTTTGATACACATAAAAATCACTTTTTTAAGCACTATTGGGATAAAGTCTCTGAACAAGGAAAAGCCAAATTCCAAAAGTGGTTAACTACAAAAACAATGAAAGAATTTTTTAATGAGGATGTTAGATTCAGTTTTTGGCATAGTTATATCGAACTTATAGGTGATTTTTATTTAGTTAGAAGTAAAGGACAATTATTTTTAGATTTTGGCAATTTTGTAGTAATTGAGTTTAGTAAAATAGGAAATGCAGCGTACATATATGATAAAGAGGTTTATAACAAATATTTTGCAAAATATGCATTGGACACAAACTCAGTAAACAATTCAGCCCTTAAAAATGAAAATATCGCAATAAAAAGAATTATACACTCGGGGAATTGGCAGTACAATACGGCTAGATCAATATCTCATTTAGTAAAGGAGATTTAAAAACATGAAGATTTTCAAAGGTTTAAAAGAAAATATCACAATTAATAAGAACTATACTAAAGAAGGTATTGAATATGGAATTTTATATAAAAAAACAAAAAAAATAACTTTTCCTATATCTAAATTTAAGAATATAGCTGATGAAATAATTAACTCTTCATATTTTGAGCGCATAAATATATTAGAAGGTTTATTTTATGAGGACTTAATAACAGAAGTACAGGGCAAATATATTTTATATTATACAAATTTATATGAATTAGATGAAGATGTGGTAACAGCTTTAGAATTACCTAGAATACAAAAAACAGATATTTTTGTTAAATCTCAAAACTTTTTAGGGCATCCACAGTTTAGAATAGATTATGATATAAAATATAGTACTGAAGGAGAATTAGGAAAGTTTTATACAAGAAGAGGCAATATCATTACTTTCAACAAAAAAGAGTTTTTGCTTTCTAAGGAACAGTATAAGTTAATTGATGAAATAGATAGTTATATACCATTATCAGACCATATCGAGCAGGCTCTATTTATTGCTAAAGTTAAGAAAAAATCAGAAAAAGCTAATGCTACACTTGATGATTATTTAAAGAATGAGACATGTTTCTTTCCTGAAAACATTGACTTTACATTAGATAAACAAAGTGATGATCATATCATAATAAATCCAATGTTTACAGATATAGATAATGATTTAAATAATGATATAAGTTCTGTAGAACAAGTAAAATCTGTTATGTCTTTTGCGGATAAGAATAAGAGAAATCGTGTATTTATAGCTCAAGAAGTACTAAATACATACGAAAAATTGACAAATAAAAAAGATATCAAGGGTACTAATGTACCTAGATTTATTGATAATCCGTTGGCTTTTTTACCAGAAAATATTAAGATTAGTGATTTTAGTGAGCGAGTGAAGGGATTAAAGATACGAACCTATAGAGCCCGACCTTTTATTCATACTAAGAATAAAGGAGAGGGAGGATGGTTCGATTTTGAAACAGGCGTAACATTAATAGATAATAATAACACACAAATAGATGATGACAACCAAGAAAATTACTATAACAAAGGCGATAATGAGAACCCTGACATTAATATGGGCGAATTCAAAGAGTTAGTTGATAAAGCAAGACAGAATAATGAAGATTATATTTACTACAATGATTCCTGGATAAAGATTGACAGAGAAGATTCAGAGAATTTTATAAAGGCTACTGATGAGTTAGAGGAAAAGTTTAAGGATAAACCTATAAATATATCGGATGTACCATATATTTTAGATATATTTGATAATATAGGAACCTTAGAATATGATGTAACTTTAGTTGAGATAAAGAAAACTTTACAGGACAATAAGTTACTAGAATATGTTAAACCAAAGTTATTAAGAGCTGAACTATATAAATATCAACAAGAAGGGTATACATGGTTAAGATTTTTAGGATCTAGCAAATTAGGTGGATTACTAGCTGATGATATGGGATTAGGTAAGACACTTCAAATAATAGCTTTTATATCATATTTAAAAGAAAATGATGAATTAAAGCCATCCTTAATAGTATTACCTTCTGCTTTAATTGATAACTGGAAAAGAGAAATTGAAAAATTTACTGACAATATAAACAGTATCTATGTACATAGAGGTTCAAATAGATATAAAGCTCAAAATTTGATAGAGCAATATGATATCGTTATGACGACTTATGAAACACTTGTAAGGGATCAACTCTTGTTAGGAAAAATGAGTTGGAAGCTACTGACTTGTGATGAAGCACAGAAAATCAAGAATGCGACGACTCTTGCTACAGGAGCTGTAAAAGCACTTAAGTGTAAATATAGATTAGCATTAACTGGTACTCCTGTGGAAAATGGATTAAATGAATTATGGTGCATAGTAGATTATGTTCAACCGGGATTGTTGAAAAGTTACGAATGGTTTAGAAGTAACTTTGAGATACCTATACAAAATAATTTAAATGATGGCGAACTAGTAAATAAAAAAAGAGAGCAGTTATTACAGATAATCTCACCTATCTTCTTAAGAAGAACTAAAGAAGATAAATTAGATAATTTACCGCAGAAACATGAATTATTATCTTCTGTTCCTCTTAGTATTCTTCAAGAAAAACTGTATGGACAAATAGTAGATAAAATAAAGAATGAAGGTGCTGGAACAAAAGTATTAGGTTACTTGCAAAGATTAATTCAAATATGTAGTCATCCTCGTTTGGTAATGGATGACATAGGAAGTACAAGAGATCTATTGAAAGAAAGTAAGAAACTAAAAGAAACATTAGAAATTCTAGCAAGCATAAGGCGAAAAGGAGAAAAGGTAATAATCTTTACAAAATATAGGAAAATGCAGAGCATCTTGATAAAAGTAATTAATGATAAGTTTGGAATTATGCCTAATGTGATAAATGGAGAAGTAAAAGGGAATAGGATAGACATAATAAATGAGTTTGAAAATAAAGAAGGATTTAATGTATTGATTCTTTCACCACGTGCAGCTGGAGTAGGCTTAAACATAGTATCAGCAAATAATGTCATACATTACACAAGAGAATGGAATCCAGCTGTTGAAAATCAAGCAACTGATAGGGTATATAGAATTGGACAAACTAGAGATGTTAATGTGTATTACCCAATTTGTACAAGTAAAAAAGGAACAACAGTAGAAGAGCGACTTCATGAATTACTAGAAGATAAGAAAAAATTGGTAAAAGATGTAATAATACCGTCTGAGAAGTTTCAAATTAAGAGTGATGATTTCTTAACTTTGTTTAAGTAGATAAGAAGTTACTGAAGATTAAGGGTGTAATAGGGACTGCTCCTATTGCATCAAGATGATTTAGAAATAGAATTCGAGGAAAAGACTTTGAGAATCATAAATAAAATTTGCAAGCAATACGAAATTATAGAATTTAATGAATTAAACAATAGAAAAGATGTTTAAAAAATGCTGTTATCAATCTATTAATGAAGAGTATTTATCCTATATAAGAATAGCTGAAGTTACAGATACAACTAGGGGTATAGAGCGCAGTATAGCTAAGTAAATGCGATATATGTACAGAAACGAGGGTCTAACATTGAACAATACCCTATTCCAATTTAAAATTCCAACAAAAAACCTCAAGAATTCATCGATATTACATATTTAGTTAATCAAACAATAAAGAAATTCAATATAAACAATGGTATTACTAACTATAGAAAATATAATGATGCAAGCAAGAGTTTTAGGAACTAACCACCTAAAACTCTTTTCTTTTACTTAATCCACTATTGATATATACAAAATGTTAAAAATTAAATATAATAAATCTAGGGTCATGGGGAAGTATAGACTAATCATTAGGGCTTAAGAGGAGGACATGTATGTCAAAACAGCTAAAAGCAGATATAGCATTGTTACTAATAACTGTAGGATGGGGAGCTTCTTTTTTGCTAATTAAAAGCTCGTTATCTGAACTGAGTACTTTTAATTTTCTAACTATCAGGTTTTCAGTAGCATTTATTTTAGCATTAATTTTTTTCTTTAAGCAAATAATTAAGGTAGACAAAAAGACTCTAAAATATGGGGTTATTATAGGAATCGTTTTATATTCAACATGTGCACTTCAGACATTAGGACTTAATTATACCACAGCTTCAAAATCAGCATTTATAACAGGATTTAATGTAATATTAGTTCCAATATTTTCATCATTACTTATGAAAAAAATGCCTGATAAAAAAGTGCTTTTTAGTGTATTCATAGCATTTATAGGATTAGGATTACTAACCTTAAATAAAAATATATCAGGAATTAATATTGGCGATATATATACTTTTATATGCGCTATAGCATGTGCAATTCATATATTGCTCGTAGGAAAATATACAATAGAATGTGAGTCCATTGCACTTGCTGTTGTTCAAATGGGAGTTTGTGCTGTATTAAGTCTTATAACAACATTAGCTTTCGAGAATCCTACAATTCCAACTAGTCATAGCGTATGGATAAATATACTTATATTAAGTGTAGTTTGTACTCTAGGAGCTTATATTGTTCAAAGCTTGGCACAGAGATTTACAAGTCCTACACATGCAGCATTAATATTTACAGCTGAGCCTGTATTTGCAGCTATATTTGGGTATATCATATTAGGAGAAATGTTAAGTAGTCAAGGTTTAATAGGAGCTATATTTATACTAATTGGGATGGTTATAACTGAAATAGATTTTACGAACAAAAACTATAGGTATGATGAAACGTTGAACTATGTCATAAACAAAAAAGATAATACTGTTCATAACAAATAATTAGACCTAGAATCTTCAAATGCATAAAACATTCTTTGGAGTGGTGCATACTATATTTTATATCAAGGCTAATATATGAACGTTTTGAGTGGAAGTTAGATAATATGGCGGTAGGGGGGCAAACATGCTAACTACAGAAAGATTAAAACTTATTCCTTTAACTGCTGATGATCTTAAGCTATGTATAGAAAACAAATCCAAAATGGAGAAGAAACTAGGCCTAACTATAAGTGGAAAACAGCTTAATGAAATGATGAAGGGTATATATCAAATAAAGATTAACTATATTAAGAGGGATAGAGAAAATTATTTGTATTACACATACTGGCAAATTGTCCCGAAAGACAAGAACTGCATTGCTGGTGAAATAGGTTTTAAGGATATACCCAATAGCTTCGGAGAAATTGAAGTGGGTTATGGTTTAGACGAAGAGTATAGAGGCAATGGATATATGACAGAAGCTTTAATTAGACTAACAAAATGGGCATTTTCACAGAAAGGCATTAGTACTATAATTGCAGTAACTGCTAATAATAATATTCCTTCTCATAGAGTCCTGACAAGAGCTGGTTTTAAAGTTCAGGGCTATGATTACAAATTTATTTACTGGCGAATAGAAAACTTTAATAAATCAGTTTTATAGATAAACAGGAGGTTTTAAAATGTCTAAAAATACTTTTGTTGCAGAGGTGCTGTCTTGGATAAAGAGTGTAGGAATTGCATTTGTTTTAGCTTTGCTTATTAATGTTTTTATCTTTGAAATGACTGGAGTGGATGGGGCATCTATGAATCCCACTCTAGAGCATGGAGATAGGCTATTTGCAATAAAAATTAATCAAGTGTTTAAAAATGTACCTAAATATGGGTCTATAGTAATAGTAGATGGCAATACTATGAGAAATAGGACCTTAATAGACGAAGTGAAAGATAGTGCAATAGTGAGCACTATTTTAAGGAGAAAAAATAGAGATTTACTTATAAAAAGAGTTATTGGACTACCTGGCGATATATTAGAATTTAGAGACAATAGATTATATAGAAATGGTGAACTACTAGAGGAAGATTATATATTGGAAGAGATGAATATGGTAAATGGAAGTATACAAATTCCTGAAGACCATGTATTTGTAATGGGTGATAACAGAAACAATAGTAGAGACAGTAGATCAATAGGACCTATTCCTTTGAAAAATGTAAGAGCGAAGGTAATTATTAGATTATTTCCTCTAAATAAACTTAAGGCTATGTAACAAGTATATTGATTTATAGCTAAAAAAATATTATAATCAAACTAAAGGTCAAAGAAAGTCAAACTCGAATTACTTTAGAGGTGATTAGTTCTATGAAATACAAAGATTATTATGAAATATTAGGAGTAACAAAAAACGCAACTAACAATGATATAAAAAAGGCTTACAAAAAGCTGGCTAAAAAATATCATCCTGATTTAAATCAAGGAGATAAGGCCGCTGAAGAAAAGTTTAAAGAAATAAATGAAGCTTATGAAGTCTTAGGTGACGAAGGAAAACGGAAAAAATATGATACCTTTGGGCAAAGTTATAGTTTCCAAAATGGTGCAGATTTTGATCCTTCACAATTTGGCTTTGGTAATGGTGGATACCAATATTATTCCACAGGTAATGCATCGGATTTTAGTGATTTCTTTAACATGTTTTTTGGAGGACATGGTGGAAGCAGAACATCTAGTTTTGATATAGGCAGCATGTTTTCCAATAGAAGAAGCAAAAGTGTTAGAGGTAATGATATTGAATCAGAGATAGAGATAAGCTTAATAGAAGCATATGAAGGTGCAAGCAAGACTATAAGTTTAAATGTATCAGGTGAGATCAAAACTATTTCAGTTAAAATACCTGCTGGTATACTTCCTGGAAAAAAAATCAAAATAAGGGAACAAGGCGGTAAGGGCTCAAGAGGTGGTAAGAATGGAGACTTACTATTAAAAGTTAAAATCAAAGAAGAAAAGGATTTGAAGCTAGAAGGAATTGACTTAGTAAAGGAACTACCTCTTTCTCCATGGGAAGCTGCCTTAGGCTGTGATGTATTGGTAAAAGGACTAAAGGATAAAGTTAGGATAAAAGTCCCAGAAGGAATTCAAACAGATGAAAAAATCAAGCTAAAAGGCTTAGGTTATAAGGATATGAATGGAAGTAAAGGAGATATGTACGTAAAAATAAAGATTGTGAATCCTGCACAACTAACTGATGAAGAGAGGGACCTATATAAGCGCCTTAGAGAGATATCAACATTTAAGTCTAGGGGATAGAAACAATTTCTATCTCCTTGTTTTTTCTCTTAAAATGATAATTATCAAAAATGCGTAGTTTATGATAAAATAGTCTGTGTATTGTTTAAAAGCAAACAATTAAAATAAAATTAATTATAAAAGAGGTGTTTCGATGAATGAAGAAAGATATAGAGTGATGTCTATTGCTCAGATGCTAGATAAGGCTATATACTTACATAAAAAGACTATAGGCACATCAGCCTTATATTTATTTGTAATGAGTATATTAATTGCAGTAGTTGGAATTATATTTTCTTTTATAATTATACTGCCTTTTAGTGTATTAATGACTAGAAACATTTTTCTAGGATATGGAACATTCGAGTCTGGATATTCTATGTCTATACTTATGCTTACACTTATAATAGTCGCATTATTTTATTCATTAGAATCAATTAAACAAAGCGGTATTATAACTATAGGTTCTAAAGAATTTTTAGGAAACAAAGTAGATATATCTGATGCAATTATGAGTGCTTTTAAAAATATACTTAGAGTATTAAGCGTTATAATTGCAGGGGTTATACTATTTCTACCTGTTTTTTTAGTGTATGGATGGATTATTATTTCAATTTTATCAGATTATAGATATGGATTAAGCTTATCTAATCCTGGAATAATCCTAGTTTCAATTATATTTATGATTGCATTCATATATTTTTTGACAATTCATGCATTTTCTATTCAGGTAGCAATTCTTGAAAAAAATTATTTTTTTAAGGCTTTAAAAAGGAGTAGAGCGCTTGTAAAGGGCAGGTTCTGGAAAATTTTCGGTTGTTTTATATCATCCTCCCTTACTTTGGCATTTATAAATATTTCAATCTATGCTATTTTTGCGCTAATAGGTGGTATAATTTACGCTGTATTAGGCTCTTCTAATATTCAAAGCGAAGTAATGGCTACACTTTTAATGATAGGAAATATTGTGAGAATACCATTACAGATGTTGGTTTCTTATTTTGTATCTCCTATAAGTGGAATTTTTGCTACTATCTTATATTACAATACGCGCTTTAAGAAAGAAGGCTATGATATAGAGCTTAATATTCTAAGAATTAAAGATGAGCAGTAGAGTGAGAAAGGAAGAAAATTATGAACTTCATAAGCAATCTAAATGCTATGGCTTTAAATAAAGAAGAATTTGACAAGGCAGTAAGCCAAGTGCTTAATAAGGCTGAATATCGTAGATTGAATCGTGATTATATAGATATTACAGATAGAATAAGAAACATGATAAAAGAGTGGATAGAAGTTTGGCTTGAAAAGTTTTTTAATGTAGGGGATAAGTTAGGCACATCTGCATTTGGAATATCTAACGGTATAGTTATCGTTGGGGCTATAGTTCTTGTAATTCTTGTAATAGCTCTATTTTTGTCCATGAGAAAAATTGTGGGGAAAAACAAAAAAGTTAAAACAATATATGGAGAAGAGATTAATTCTACGACTACTGCTGAAGGGCTAAGGGATAAGGCTAGAGAATATAAAAATCATGGTAACTATAGAGAGGCTATTAGAATTTCATTTATTTCCTTATTATTAAAAATGAGCGAAAAAAACCTTCTATATTTAGATGAGACAAAAACTAATGGTGAAATGGTTAGTATGCTTGAAAACAATGGGTTTGCATATTCTGGTCTTTTTAAAAATCTGACATATTTATTTAATGAAGTGTGGTTTGGACACAAGAAAATTTATGAAGATGAGTATAGTATATGGGAAATGAAGATGGAAGAACTGTGGAACGGGGTGTTGTACATTGAAAACAAAGGATAAAAGAAATCTAATTATTTTACTTATACTCTTTCCAGTTTTTCTGTGGTTAAGCTTAACATTTACAAATGACAATGAAAAGTCCCTAAAACCTTATTCGGTACTTAACAAGGGTAAAGAAGGAGTTAGTGTTATTTATGAAGTATTAAAGGATTTAGGATATACTACTAACCTTACATTAACAGAGGCCAATTCACAGGATATAAACATGGGGCAAATAGTTATTGAACCTAAGGAACCCTATAAGCTAGAAATAAATCAAGAAAGCATAAAAGATTGGGTTAAAAACGGAGGAAGTCTTATATATTTAACACCAAGGTGGAAAGACTTAGAACTTAATTATGGAAAAGAAATAGATAAGTATACTTTGTCAGAGATAGAATATGCTAAGGCCTATTCTTATAATGATGGATTATTAGTAGTAGGAGATCCGAAAATTTTAAGTAATAAAACATTGACTACTAACACTGACGGAGCATATTGGCTTATTAAACAATTAGAAAATATGGGTACTAATAATATTAGCTTTAATGAGTACTATCACTATTTCGAAGGATTTAAGCCTTCATTATGGCGAGATATTCCAAAAGGAATTAAGTTCACTATATATCAGATTATATTAGTTATAGCTATAGTTATTTATTATTATGGGAAACGGTTTGGTAAAGTTAAACCTCTATATGAAGAAGTTGAAAGAACTGAAAATGAATACATATATTCAGCAGCGGCACTTTTTAAAAGAGGAGAATTAAGAGAAGATGTAGTTTTAAACTTTTATAATGATTTTTTATCATCGCTTGAAGAAAATACTAGATACTATAACAAGAATCAGACTAAAAATTGGGTTGAAATTTGGGAAAAGGAAAAATTACCAGCAACTAATGATGCAAAGAAATTATATAGTTTTATCGATGCTATGAAGGATAACAAAAGAATAAGTTCAAAAGAAATGCTAGAAACCATAAGTACTATTGAGCGTTTGAAAAAAATTCTTGATAAAAGGAGAGGAGTTCATTGGAAAGAGCTGAAAAGGGATATACAAAGCATATAATAGATAAAATTAATAATGAAATAGGCAAAGTAATTGTTGAACAAGAAGAAATGATGAAATTTTGTATGGTAGGACTTTTATGCGGTGGTCATGTTCTTTTAGAAGGAGTACCAGGTCTTGCAAAAACTTTAATGGTTAGGACATTAGCCAAGACAATGAATGTTGACTTTAAGAGAATCCAATTTACACCTGATTTAATGCCTTCAGATGTCACTGGAACTAAAATATTTAATATGCAGACTAGAGAATTTGAATTGAAAAAGGGACCTATTTTCACTAATTTTCTTTTAGCCGATGAAATCAATCGTACACCTCCAAAGACACAGGCAGGTTTATTAGAAGCCATGGAAGAGCAAGCGGTGACAATAGACGGAGAAAGTATACATCTTCCATCGCCTTATATGGTCTTTGCTACACAAAATCCTTTGGAATACGAAGGCACATACCCTCTTCCAGAGGCACTTATGGATAGGTTTTTAATGAAAATTATCATTGATTATCCTTCTGCTAAAGCAGAAAAAGAAGTACTAGAAAGATACCATGAAGGCTTTAATACTGTAGACTTAGATAGCTCTGGAGTAGAAGCAGTTTGTAGCGGTGAAGATATACTAATGTGTAGAAAAGAAATCAAAGAAGTTCAGGTAGATGATAGTATTTTTGATTATATAATACAGATTGTTAGTGAAACTAGAAACTACACTTCTATTGAAGTGGGAAGCAGTCCTAGAGGCTCTATTGCACTACTACAATCTGCAAAAGCCTATGCAGTAATAAGTGGAAGAGATTATGTAATACCAGAGGATGTAAAGGCAGTAGCATACCCTGTACTTAGACATCGTATTGCACTAAGACCAGAGCTTACTATTGAGGGAATAAAGGAAGATAAGGTTATAGATAATATTTTGATGCAGATTAAGGTGCCAAGGTAATATAACTTGAACAAAATATACACTCATGATTTCGAATGTGAATAATTCTAAAGCCCATTCCGATGAAACATACTAAATTTTGTAAATTCGCTACGCTCAAACATACGAATTTCTTAACGTATTTTTCCTCTACATTCGCTAAGAATTATGGTTACATTCTGCAAATATTCGTTTAGTATTTTTTTTAGTTATATGTTTGGCAATAAATGTAAGGAAGGTGAACAACATGACTATAACAAAGCGTTTTATATTTCTTATAGGGCTTGGAATTATATTAACATTTATATCATATTTCTTTGGACTAGCACTAACAACATTCATTTTATACAACATAATCTGCTTTTCCCTATTAGTAGTCGACTATTTAGTTTCACCTTCTCCAGATATATTAGAGATAGAGAGACTAGATGGTGAAAAACTATCTTTATTTGAAAATGAAAAGATAAGGATAAGTATATATAACAAAAGTGATAAAAAGATGTATGTTGAAATAAAGGATGAAGTTCCAGATTTTCATTTTGACATTGAAAAGGAGTCTATAGGTCAGTATATAGCTCCTCATGAAAAAGAAATATTTGAGTTTAGGGTTATACCTAAAAAGCGAGGAGCATTTACATTTGGGAAATTGCATATAAGGTATGATGGATATCTTAAGCTGTGTAGAAAGCAGTTTAAATCAAACATAGAAAAAGAATATAAGGTCTATCCAAATCTTAAGGACTTAAGAAGACACAAGCTAGCAGCTTACAACAGTTTAGTACATAAAGACGGAAGCAAGAGACTTAAGATATTAGGAAAGGGTACTGAGTTTGAAAGCTTAAGAGAATACGTAACTGGTGATGAATACAGAAAAATAAACTGGAATGCTACAGCAAGAGAAAATAAGCCCATAGTAAATCAATACGAACCTGAAAAAAATCAGCATGTATATGTAATGATAGATACTGGAAGGCCTATGAGCTATTCCATAAGAGGCCAAAGCAAATTAGATATTGCAATTAATACAGGACTTCTTCTCTGTGATATAGTGAATCAAAATGGTGACCAATCAGGTTTAATGGCATTTAACACAGAAATAGAAGCTTTTATACCTCCAGGTAAGGGCAGTGGTCATAGAAATAGGCTCATGGAGGCACTTTACCATATAGAACATAGCAAAGCTACATCTAACCATGAGGAAGCCTTTTTCTTTTTCAAAGGAAAGGAAAGACGTAGAAGTTTGATATGTTTATTCACTGACTTTGACACTATAGAAGAGGCAGAGGACATGATTAGAGTGCTCCCTGCAATATCAAAAAACAATATAGTTATAATGGTACTGATAAATGACGAAAAACTTGAAAATATTGCTTCTATGTCTGTTAAAAAGGAAGAAGATGCCTATATAAAATCTGTTGCCATTGAAATGCTTAAGGATAGGAAAAAGTTAATAAGTATTCTTAATACTAAGGGGATAATGTGCATTGAATGCAAACCTGAAAAAATTACATCTGACGTAATAAATAAGTATATATACGTAAAAAATCGGATGCACCTTTAAACATCCGATTTCAAGTAGGGTATTGCAAAATATGCTAATATCATTAATAAAGTAAGACCTGCAAATATTAATTTATATATAGGAGATATATTAATAGGCGTAAAGAAGCCTTCAATAATTCCTGCAATTATGAGAAAGATTATTACACCAAGCATTAAGCTTGTGGCTTCCTTGGCAGCTTTAATAATGGAATGTTTTCTAGAATATTCTCTTGGTATTAAAATTGACTGTGCTAACATAAGTCCAGCACCACCAGCAATAAAAATAGCTGTAAGCTCTAATATTCCATGGGGTAAGATCAAGGACCAATACCTTATTGGATTTCCATAATGATACACTAAGCCTGTTAGAGCACCTAGCAATGCACCATTAAAGAAAAGAATATAAATAGATCCGATTCCTAGCGTAATACCTAATACAAAAGCCTTAAAGGCTACAGAAATGTTATTTGTCATAATGTAGCTTGACATAACTGGATAATCCCACTCTGTAGAAGCATCCATGTCCCAGTTAATATTTTCTACCATTTCTTGAGGCATGAAATAAGTTGCACTTTGAGGGTTATTAGCAACAAGTAGCCAGCTAAGAGAAAAGCCTAACAAGAAAACTACTGTAGCAATTAATATGTAATGCTTGTATTTCTTTATATTATAAGGCAGAGCGAATTTTAAAAAATTACTTACTTCGGAGAAATCATATTTTTTAACTGAATAAATATGATTATGTGAATTCGCAACCAATGAATTAATATATGGTATCACTTCACTACCTGGATAGTGGGTTCGTGCATAAGCTAATTGATGGCTTGATTGACGGAAAAGGTATAAATAATGTTTAATCTGCTTAGAATCAAGATGTTTAATACCTTTTCTATTTATTAGGTCAGTAAGATTTTTAAATTCTGACCATGATGATGAATTTTTCTCAATAAATTGTTCAATATTCAATATTTTTCACCTCTAAAGATATTGTATCAGATAAAAGATATTACATAAAGGAGTGAAATAATGAAAACAATCAAAATTACTACACCTGAGAATATAGAAGTAGAATATACTCTTGCTGCATTAGGCTCACGTACTGCAGCTGCAGGGATAGATTCCTTAATACAACTTGCCCTCATGGGAATCATAATACTTACTATATTTCTTATAGGATTAACACCAGCAGAGCTTTATGACAAATATAAAAGCTGGGCAGTAGCAATATCTTTACTTTTAATATTCATTATTAATTATGGATATTTCATAATCTTTGAGATGATTATGAATGGGAAAACGCCAGGAAAAAAAGTGTTTGGCTTACGCACTATCAGAGCTAATGGACAGCCCATAGCTTTTAAACATTCTATCATAAGAAATTTATTTAGGGTGATAGTAGATATTTATGGTGTAGGCGTAATACTTATTTTTTTCACGGATTATCATAAAAGATTAGGCGATTATCTAGCTTCTACATTGGTTGTTGTAGAAGAAAAAAGAGAAGTATTATATAATATTAAGCTAGAAGATAAGAAAACAAATTATAAGTATTCCCTGACACAAGAAGAATACCAGCTTCTAAGAGAATACTTTAAGAGAAAAGATTCCTTAGGTGAAAAGGTAAGTAAGATAGAGAATGAATTAGGTGAATATTTTATAAAAAAATATCAAATTGAATGGTCTGGATATAACTACAATATGTTGTTAGCTGAATTACTTAATGGAGTGGTGTAAGGGGGAATGTATTATGGTTAAGGAGCCTATTATAACAATAAAAGACTTGAGAATGAATTATGGTACTGGTGCAGATATTTTAAAAGGGATAAACCTAGCTATATATCCAGGACAGATAATTGGATATATAGGTCCAAATGGAGCAGGGAAGAGTACTACAGTAAAGATATTATTAGGAATAATAAACAAGTACAGAGGAGAAGTAAAGATATTTGGTCAGAACATATTGGAAGAAAGAGTAGAATACAAAAAAAGAATAGGATATGTTCCAGAAACAGCAGAAATATTTGAAAACTTAACAGCACATGAATATCTGACTTTTTTAGGAGAGATATATGGTATGAACAGTGAAGATGCAAATAAAAAAGCTCAAAAACTTATGGAGCTATTTGGAATAAAGGAGCACTATTATTCTAGAATATCCTCCTTCTCAAAAGGGATGAAACAAAAGCTGTTAATTATTGCAAGCATGATTCATAATCCAGATATATTATTTTTAGATGAGCCATTAGCTGGACTTGATGCCAATAGTGTTATGATATTTAAAGAGATTTTAGCTTTATTAGCTCAACAAGGGAAAACTATTTTCTACTCATCTCATATTATGGAGGTAGTAGAAAAGATAAGTGATAGAATACTCCTAATAAATAACGGTCAAATAGTTGCTGATGGAACCTTTGAAGAATTGAAGGAAAAAAGCATGGAAGGTTCTCTTGAACAGATTTTTAATCAGCTTACTGGATTTACAAAGCATAAAGAAATAGCAGATGAGTTTGTATCTCTATTACAGGAGGTATAAAAATGGGTAACTTTAAGTCCTTAAAATTTCTTGATAAATTTAGTTCTCAATTTGAAAAAATAGGGGTAAACTATAAGGCTATGCGATCAATACTAGAAATTAAATTAACTATGGATGAGAGAAGAGTACCTACAGCATTAGGTACATATGACAATAAGGATAAGGATAGCAACTTATTTAAGAAATCATTAATTTCTTATGGAATAATGGGATTATTCATTATGTTTTTTGTGCTTATTCCTATTCCTATATATGCAGGTATGAGTATAAGCTTTGGAATACTTATGTTTATGATGTTAACTACTATGATATCAGATTTTTCATCTGTATTATTAGATATTAAAAGCAAAAACATTCTTTTATCAAGACCAATAGACGAAAAAACCTATAATACTGCAAAAATAGTTCATATATTCATATATATGTTTACAATTACCATTGTAATGGCAGGACCTTCACTAATTGGCGGCACTATAAGACATGGATTACTCTTTTTCCCTATTTATTTTATTGAGTTGATACTTATAGCTGGCTTAATAATTTTCTTAGCATCACTATTATATAGTCTTATACTTAAATACTTTGATGGAGAAAAGCTAAAGGATATTATAAATTATTTTCAGATAATCCTTTCAATAGTAATGATTGTAGGATATCAGTTAATCGGACGAATGTTCAACTTTATAGATATAAAAGTTGTTGCCAATCCAAAATGGTGGAATTTTTTATTACCTCCTGCATGGTTTGCTGCACCATATGAAGTGCTTATTAATAGAAATTATGAAAGCTGGTATATATATTTAAGCTTAATAGCAATAATAATACCTATAGTCTCCTTATTTATCCATACAAAGATAGTGATGCCAAGTTTTGAAAGCAATCTTTTAAAACTGAATAGTAGTAGTGAAAAGGGCAGTTCTTCTGCAGAAAGGAAACAAAGAATTCTCAAGAAAATTGCAAGTCTCTTTTGTTATAATAGAGTAGAAAGAATATTTTTTAGATTTTCACAGAATTTATTATCAAACGAGAGAAAATTAAAGCTTAAAATATACCCATCATTAGCATTTGCTGCTGTTTTCCCATTTTTGACTATACTTAACTATGTAAGAAGAGGTACTACATTTAATGAAATGCTTTCTTCATTAGCTCAAGGCAAAGCATATCTTGGTATATATTTAAGCATACTTATGCTAAGCACTACTGTTATGTATATTGAATTAAGTGAGAATTACAAAGGAGCTTGGATATATAAGACCTTGCCTATAGAGTCTCCGGAATTTATATTTAAAGGGGCAATTAAAGGTTTTGTCTTTAAATACTGTATAGGGATCTTATCAATTGTGAGTTTAGTGTTTCTAATTTTATATAAATTTAGTATAATACTTGATGTAATATTGATATTCATTAATATGATGCTCATAACAGCAATTATGTTTAAGAGTGGAAATAGAAGACTTCCCTTTAGCGAAGATGCTGATAAAATACAAAAGCAAGGGGCTGGTTCTTTCTTTTTATTATTACTAATTATTGGAGTTATTGTTGGACTTCATATGCTTACGAGAATTAATATGATAATATTTGTGGCTTATATAGCAGTAGCTTTAATAGTAACACTAATTATGTGGAGAAAAGTATTTAAATTTAAATGGGAAACATTTAATTAACTTGAACTTAACCTTAAATTGAGGTGATTTGATGAGTAGAATAGCTGGAAAAGGCTGCGAGACAGTAGTACCGTCTTCAGATAGAAAACCATTAGAGGAAATAGAAAGAAGTATAATAAAAAAATATAGAAAGCAAATATGGTCAAAGTTTATTAAGGCTATAAAGGATTATAACTTAGTAAATGAGGGAGATAAAGTTGCTGTGGCTATATCAGGAGGAAAAGACAGTCTTCTAATGGCTAAACTATTTCAAGAGCTTCATAGACACGGGCATGTGCCATTTGAGGTGGAATATATAGCAATGGATCCAGGATATCATCCTGATATTAAAGAGCTTTTGATAGAAAATTGTAAGTACTTAAATATACCTATTCATATTTTTGAATCAGGTATATTTGAAATAGCCGACAAAATGGCACAAGATTATCCTTGCTATATGTGTGCAAGGATGAGGAGAGGAGCTCTTTATAATAAAACTAAAGAATTAGGTTGCAATAAATTGGCGCTGGGGCATCATTTCAATGATGTTATTGAAACTACTTTATTAAATGTATTGTATTCGGGAAACTTTAAAACCATGCTACCAAAACTTAAGGCAGCTAATTTTGAAGGTATAGAACTAATTAGGCCATTATACTATATTGAAGAGACTAGTATAAGACGATTCATTGAATATAGTGGCATCTGGCCTTTAAATTGTGCATGTATGGTAGCTGCCGAAAGAATAGGAAACAAGCGCTATGAGATTAAGGATTTAATTGAAGAGCTAAAAAAGAACTTTGCCAATGTAGACAAATCAATATTTAAAGCAGCAGAAAATGTGAACATGAACTCAATATTAGGATGGGAAAAAGACGGGGAGAAACATTCATATTTAGACTTTTATGAATAAATAAATATTAAGGGGGAATGGAGATGGATAAAAATGCAATGTTTGTCATTGATGAAAGAGTAAAGAGGACTATTAAGAACCTAGAAAAAAACAACATGAATGGCTATTATGTTCAGACAGAGGAAGAAGCTCTTAAAAAAATAGAAGAGTTGATTTCAGAGGGAGACACCGTATCTGTTGGTGGTTCAATGACACTTTTTGAAATAGGAGTTATAGACTTACTTAGAAATGGCAAATACAACTTCCTTGATAGATATAAAGACGGACTAAGCCTTGCAGAAATAAAAGAAGTATTTAGAAAAAGTTTTTATGCTGACGCATATTTTACAAGCAGCAATGCTATTACTGAAAATGGAGAAATATATAATGTAGATGGCAATGGAAATAGAGTTGCAGCTATGCTATATGGTCCAGATAAAGTAATAATTGTAGTAGGCAGAAACAAGATAGTGAAAGATTTAGATCAAGCTATTTTAAGAGTTGAAGAAACAGCTGCTCCTGCAAACAATGTAAGACTTAATAAGAATAATCCTTGTACCAAAACAGGACATTGTATGGATTGTAAATCTGAACAGAGAATATGCAATGAATATACTGTAATCAAGAGACAAGGGAATAAAGATAGAATCCATGTGATTATAATAGACAATGAATTAGGATATTAAAAAGAATTTCTAAAAGCGTAAAAAGCCTGCAAGCTTGTTTTATGAACATTGCAGGCTTTTGTGTATTTTATTTAAAATTTGGTTTATCAACCTTATTTCCTGCTACATATCTTTCAACAATGTTTCTATCGTCACCTAAATAGATAAATCTTTGTAGACGTTCTTCGAGTGTTAAGTTATCGCCAAAGAAGTTTGAATCATCTATTACTAGAGCATCAAACTCATATCCCTCTTCAAAGCTACCTACCTTACCAAAGAACTTACCTCCACCTTTAGTGCCTAGATAGAATACCTCAGATGTTGTAAGAGGAGCAAGCTCTTTATTAGTTTCAAGCCATTTGATTTTAGAAACCTGTGCAGAAACTGCCATTACACTTGAAATAGATATTTTATGCCCTCCACTTATATCAGAACCTAAACCAACATTTACACCACTATCTAGGAAATGTCTAACAGGCATTATTCCACTAGAAAGATTCAAGTTAGAATGTGGACAGTGTGCAACATAAACCTCATTATCCTTCATTAAACCAACTTCATCTTCAGTATTATATATACAATGAGCCATTATGGTTGGTTTTTGCCCAAACAAGTCATAACAATCATATACACTTGCGTAGTTTTTATGCTCTGGATGTAGTTCTTTAACCCATTCAACTTCTCCTGTATTTTCAGAAAGGTGAGATTGTATAGGTACATCGAATTCTTTTGCCATTTTACCAAGCTCTTCAAGGACTTCTACAGAACAAGTAGGTACGAATCTAGGAGTAATAATTGGTTTAACAAGTTTTGACTTGCCAACATGTTTTTCTAAATATTCCCTTGTGTCTTTTAATGATTGTTGAGTACCTTCTACAATAATGTCAGGACAATTCCTATCCATATTTACTTTGCCTACATAAGCTCCTAACCCTGCTTCTACAAGTAAATCAAATAATAGAGCGGTAGCTTCCTTATGAACACTAGCGAATATTACTGAACGAGTAGTTCCATTTTTCCAAAGTTCTTCAACAACTCTAGAATAAACTTTTTTTGCATAATCTAAATCTTTGTACTTAGCTTCTTCTGGGAAAGTATATTCCTCAAGCCAAGGAAGTAGCTCCTTATCAAGGCCTAATCCAGCGTTAGGAAATTGTGGTGCATGTAGATGTAAATCAACAAACCCAGGAATAATTAGTTTATTGCCAAAATCTTTTACTTCAATATCTTTATATTCTTCAGGTAATTTTGCGACAGCCTTTTTTACCTTGTCATCTTCAACAATTATGAAACCGTTTTCTATTATGTTAAAATTCTCAGGCGATTCAGTAAAGACTATATGTCCTTTATATATCTTAGTACTATTTTTCTGGCCCATAAAATCAGCTCCTTACCAATAGTTATTTATAATAGTGTTTCTTATATAATTATACCCTATTTACTATTGCGGATTCAACAAATGAACAGAACCTAGCTAAGACATTGTAATTACACGCTTAGGGGCTAATGCTTGCTTATTTTTAATTATAAAAAGTTAATAAACAAAAAAACGCAAAGAAATCTAGTAAAATATTTACAAAAGGCATAAATGAGTATTCTAGCCATATAAGAAGTATTTATTATATTTCTGCAGAGAATATTTTTGAAGGATTATAGCAAAAGTTGTAGAAATTATACTAAATAACACAGAGCAGTAATTCTTTATTTTTAGAAAAAAGCTTTATTTATTTTTAATAGTATTATTTAATATAAAGTATATGCCTTATTTGATTACAATGCTTTTGATGAAATGGGGTTTTACTTGTAAGTGTTTAGTTTTACACAAATAGGGGGGCAAGAAATGGGAGATATAATTATTAAAAATGTTACAACAAAAAAGCAAGAGAAAGATTTTATTAAACTTCCTTGGAAAATATATGAGGGAGATGAATGTTGGGTACCACAATTAATATCTGATTATAAGAAAACTATAAGAGGTGAAAACAATTCATTAGTGCAAAGTGGTCCATTCCAGCACATAATTGCCTATATAAATCAGGAAGCTTGTGGAAGATTATGTGTAGGTATCAATGAAGAGTTAAATCGTGCAAAAAATTATAAAGAAGGATATATTTCTTTGTTTGAATGTATAGATGATTATGATGTGGCTAATGCAATGTTTGATTGTGCTAGCAATTGGCTTAGAGATAAAGGTATGGAAAGGATAATTGGACCAATATCACTTCCAAATGGTGATGATAATAGGGGGCTTATAATAGATAATTTTACTGATCCAACGCTTGTAATGAATACTTATAATAAGAGCTATTATAGAAAGCTTTTTGAAGACTATGGATTTTATAAATATTGGGATTGCTATGCATATCGTTATACTATGCAAGATGAAATCGATGATAGATATAAAAATTATGTACCATATGCAATGGAAAAATATAAGTTTAAAGTAGATAAGATAGACTTAAAAAATATAAAAAAAGAAATGGCAGATATAAAACAAATAATAGATGAGGCTATGCCTAAGGAATGGGATGATTTTATACCCCCTACAGATGAAGAAATAGATATTATTGGAAAAAGCTTAGTACCTGTGGCAGATCCAGATTTAATATACATAGCTCGTACTGAAGATGGAAGACCTATAGGCTTTAATATTGCTTTGCCTGACTATAATCAAGTGCTAAAAAAAATGAATGGAAAACTATTCCCAATAGGGTTTATAAAATATCTTTACTATAAGAAAAAAATTGATAGAGCTAGATTATTTGTTTTATTTGTAATACCTGAGTATAGAAGAAAAGGAGTTCCATCAGCCATCTATCTAAATTTATATAATGCAGCTAAAAGGAAAGGATATAAATACGGAGAAGGCTCCACAGTATGGGAATACAACAAGATTATGCAAAGAGATATTGAAAAACTTGGTGGGAAAATATATAAAACTTATAGAATTTATAAAAAAGATTTATAGATACTCAATTAGTGTCTAATTTATATATAATTATATAAGTCAGCATACTTATTTATGTTCTACATTTTTTGATTATGTAGGGATAGGGCTGCTGATTATTCTTTATGGTAGTAATATTACAAATATGCATGATATTAGTGCACTGTACGAACTAAGTACAAAGTTTTTAGAATATTCACTAATATAAGACTGTAGCACTAGATCGTCACAAGTGGAACAACTTGTAAGAAATATTTCTGTAAAGAAGACCATCATTATTGATATATAGTTTCTTTTATGCAAGAAAAAGAAAATGTATATTTTTTGTACATGCATTTGTTTTGTACACTACCTTCTATCTCTATATTGAAAATTCAGTATTTAATGTAGAAGGATATAGTTTGGCATACATATTGCATAAATAAGATTTATAGTAGTTAAAAGTAAACAATCTTTAATATAAGAAACTAAAAACACAAATAGTATTCTACTAGGTAGGTATCTGATGTATAATTGAAAACGTTATCCAATAGGGTTAATTATAGTATTTGACCCTGTATAAGTTTATAAAAATAAAAAATCAAACTGGGGTGATTTAATGAGAGAAGTAGTAATAGTTGGTGCTGCTAGAACACCAATAGGAAGCTTTGGAGGCAGCTTAGCTTCTAAGTCTGCAATTGACTTAGGAGTAGTTGCAGCAAAGGAGGCTATCAAGAGAGCAGGCATAAAGCCTGA